>JASFVG010000124.1:0-11019 GCA_050049955.1 Anaerolineae bacterium
GGCTCCGGCGCCTGGGGCCGAGGCGTCCGCGAAGAACACCGGTTGGACGGGCTCACCGGCCGAGAAGTGGGTCCACCCATCCAGGGCCACGATGGTTCCGTCGCTGGTGTCACTCTCTCCGAACGCGCCCGCCAGCCCGTACCCTAGTTGACCTGTGTTAACCTCCCCGAAGGCCGAGGGCGCAGTCTTGCTGATCGTCGCGCTCGGGAACAGGTCCTCCGGGCCCAGGGTCCCGCCGCTCGTCATGGTGTACATGGGCAGGCCATAGAGCGTGGACTGCATAAGGATCTTGGTGTCGTACGAGCCAAAGGAAAGGGCGTGCTGGTAGTAGTACTGCTTGGCTGCAGAAAGGGCTTTGCCGATCTGCGATGTCGTACCTAGGAGCAGCTGATACGCATAGTTCCGCATCAGCGCCTCTGTGTAGACCACGCCACCTCCACCCCAACCGTACCCGGTGTTCGCCACGTAGTTGGCTCTATGCTGGGCAAAGGCCTGCGCCAGATCCAGCGAACCGGCATCGTTGAACCCCGCATGGCACCCGACGGTGAAGATAAGGGCTCCGGAGAGATCGATGGTCGCCGTCGAGATGGAAATCGCCGTCACGTGGTCCAGGTCCGGCGCCCCCTCTGCCAGGTGACTGGCGTGGCCATTGATGGACTGGAGATCAAAACGCGGGCTGGTGCTCAATTGCTTGGCCCTTAGATTCGCACCCGGCCATGAAACCCCAATCAGGCTGTCTGCGGTCAGATCGTCGTTGCTGAACAGCACGCCGATGATGCCCGCCGCGTCCGTGACGAAATCGTAGCCTGTCACCAGGGCCCGGTCGACCTCGAGGACGTCGTCGGCCAGGAAGGTGTCGATGAAGGCTGTGATCTCGCTGGGTTGCTCGATCAGCCGCCCGATGGCGTAGTCTGGGATGTACAGCTCGCCGTCGGGCCCCGACGTCGGCACCTCATCGGCGTAATAGTCGTCGGTTAGGATCATGTCGTCTTGACAGGCCGCCCACTGCGTCGTGTCCGTGGTCACGCTGGTGGCGTACTGGTGTTCCGTGGTGCTCAGGTCGCCCTCCGCCACGCGGCGAAAGGGGATGACGCGATCGTCCCCGACGACGACGATGTACTCCACGTTCTGATGAGTGTCCAGGAACGTCATGACCAGGTTGCGCACCGCACTTGCCACATCGTTTGCCTTCGCCGTGTCGAGCAGCGAGGGGGAGTCGGCCGTCCACGCGTCGTAGGCCGCTGCCACCGAGCTATCGACCTCTGCCTGGATCACCAGGCCCTGGACAGTGTCGTGATCCGCCAGCTCGTAGAGCTTTCCCATTAGCGCGCTGGCGTCGGAAGGGGAGTAGAGACTCTCGACGCGCTCCCGGTTGACCAGGATCAGCGTCTTCACGGCTGATGGCGACGGCGTGGGTGTCGGTGTCGGTGTGGGCGTGGGTGTGGGCGTCGGTGTGGGCGTCGGAGTCGGCGGTATGTCACCCGTGATCGAGAGGTCGTACTCCGTTCCCTCGCCCAGGTAGCTTGGATTGTAATGGACCACCTGGAGGTAGTAGGTCCCGGCCAGAGGGAGCGTGACGCTGATCGCCGAGGCGCCCCCGGCACCGTGGTCGTCATTGAAGGCGATGGGAACTCCGGATGGGTTGTACAGCTGGAGCACCGTGTCGCAGTTGGCGCCCAGGTTGTCGCTCTGGATCAGGTACGGGGATCCGCCGACTGCCTCGAAGCGCACCCAATCCTGATCGGCAACGTCGGACGAGACCGGATCGGCGCAAAACGAGTGGGCCTGCGGTTGCCCGTCGGTGACGAGGGGCAAGGCCTCGAATCGGCCATTGTCCTGCTCCAGAGCGTCCGGGATGCAGACCCCTTGGTCTATGGAAAGATCGTAGCTCGTGTCCGCGCCGGCGGCCTGCGGGTTGTGATGGGTCACCTTGGCGAAGTACGTGCCGTCCGCCGGGGCCTTCCACACGATGCGGGAAGCTGCTGTGTAGCCATAGTCGTCGTTCTCGGCCAGCTCGGTGGTGCCATCCGTGTCGTAGAGATAGAGGTGCGTGTCCCCGGCGGTGCCCAGATCCGAGGTCAGCAGCACGTAGATGGTGTCCGCCTGGGCGCTGAAGCGGACCCAGTCCGCATCCCCCGCAGGGCAGATGTCGTGCGTGTCCACCGGGCCCGTGGTCGACATCTCGGTCGCTGTCGCGGTGCTGTCGTCGTCCTCAAACCCATCCGCCGCGCATGGAATCGCCGTCACCGAGAGGTCGTAGTGCGCATCCGGACCGTATGCGTTGGCGTCCTGGTTGGCCAGCCTAGCGTAGTACGTCCGGCCCACAGCCGCTGTGGCGTCAAGTTGCCCCGCCTGATCCAGGACGTCGCCGAAGGCCTGCCCGCACGAGCCGTACAGGGAGACCAGGGGGTTGACGCCCGTCGCCACGTTGTCTGCCACCACGGCGAAGGCGTCTCCGCTGTCGACGGTGAACTTCACCCAATCCTGGTCGCCCACGGCCTGGAACAGGTGGGTCTGGCGTGCGCCGTCGGTGGGTATGTCCCGGGCCATCGTGCATTCGTTGTCCGGTTCGTAGATGTCGCCCGAGCCACCAGAAGACGTGATGCTCAGGTCGTAGCCCGCCAGGGGGCCAGGCGAAGGATGGTGGTTCTCCACCTGCAGGTAGGTGATCCCGCTGCTGGGGGCATACCATTCAATGAGCGGCCCCGTGCCGAACTGGTACAATCCCTCGCAGGTCTCGTACAGGTAGAGCACTGGCTGCGCGTGGGTCCCCGTATTGGTGGCCTCGATGGTGTAGGTCAGGCCGCCGATCGACGTGAACTTGAACCAGTCCTCGTCATCCTCGGGGCAGAGGGTGTGCGCCTGCGGTGCACCGGGCGCCAGCCAGGTCGCCGTGCCGCACGTGTCATCCTCCTCGTACGCGTCCGCCTCGCACGTTACCCCGGCGCAGACCGTCTGCGACACCAGGTTGTTGTCCTCGTTGATCTCGTCGATGTCGTCATCGCGATCCACCCACACGTAGATGACGTGGTCGCAGCCGACCGTGAAGGTGTAGATCCGACTGGAGAATTGGTACGCATGCCCGGGAAGCAGGCCAATGGTCCACGGCCAGAAGTACTCGTCCGGTGTCTCCTCGTCGGGTGGCCGGTCAACCGGGTCTACGTAGAGATAGGTGTAGAACCAAACGCCAGAGGGAACGGCCACGTTGCCCTGGTTCTTGATCTGGACGGTGACCTCTACCTCCTCGCCAACGTCGGGAAGCGCCGGGTCCAGGATGATCTCCGCCGTCAGATCGGGGCCGCTCTGTGCCCGGATCAGGCCCGTCCGCGTGACCAGCAGGCAGGTCAGCGCCGCCGCGACCACCAGGGCACCAATCAGCGCCGCCCGTGCGCGTGCGGCAGGAATGCGTTGCCCCCCTGGAATGGAGGTCGGGCGAGGGGTAGGTCGGCCGGATAGAGGGGAATCGGACCCGCTTGCAGCCCGGTTCATTCGCCTCTCCTCTTGCACATCCGTGGGATAGGAGATGTTCCTCATCTATCTACAACGCCGAATCGCACCAGTCGTTACGTGTGACCGCTTCCATGGCTAGTCCACGATCTGCCTAATCGCTCCAGCTTTTCACCACCAGCGGCAGATAGACGTAGGTTGCCGTCAGCTCCAATCTCGGCGCGGCGTGGACCCCCGCCTCGTCCTGAGCGTAGAAGACCACGCGATACGTACCCTCCTCGGCGAAACCGCCGGGGTACGTCGTCGAGTACGAACCCTCCTCCTCCGGGTCCGGCTCGAGCTGCACGAGCGGCACGCCGAGCTGCAGCGTCGTGGTCGTCGGTTCCTGGAAGCTGGGGGCGAACACGGCCGCCCACACCAGCTCGATCTCCGCGCCTCCTCGCTCCACCTCGGCCTCCAGCGTGCCCGAGCTGCCCACGAGGCTGACCGAGGCGTCCTGGATCGTGGGCGGGAAGCCGCCGAAGGAGGAGGCTATGTAGCGGGTCTCGGCCACGCTTCCGTCGCTCGGGTTCGACAGGCTGTCGCCGTTGTCGTCGAGCCAGGGGGTCTGATTCCGTCCTGTCGCCTCCACCGCATCCTCCGCCTGGTCGAAGCACGTCTTGAGGCTGCCGCTCCCCACCACGCAGGACAGGAACGCGTCCGAGAAGTAGGCCCCCTGCGCTGAAGCGTAGGCGTTGTGCGTCCGGTCCGTGGAGGCGATGACCACTCGCCCAGCCTCTGAAAGGCTGTCGCTCACCGTAAGGCGGTCGATGAAGCTGCCGGAGTGACAGGCCTCGATGATCACGTTGACCGCCTCCGGGCTGACCGCATCCTCCAGCGTGTCCAGCCAGCCGTCCAGGTCCTCCGGCGTCGTCTGGCCGCTGGCGGTGCAGCCGTCCGTGCAGAACCCCTCGATGGCGCCGTGGTCCATCAGGTAGATGTGGAGCGGCTTGTCCGTGTCCACCTTGCCGGCCGCCCAGGTCTCGATGGCGTACTGGAGGTTCGCTGGCGTCGAATCGCCATCGACCTCGCTCGTCCCGTCGCCGTCAGGATCCTGGGAGGCCGGGGCGAGGTAGTAGATGTCGTCGTCGCTGAAGCCGGCTCCCTGGAAGACCTGGTAGGCGTTGTTCGTGACGTTGTAGATGTTCGTCTGCAGCCCGTACGTCTCGTTGTGGCCAGCGACGATGATCGCCGCGCCCAGGCTCTCCGCCAGCCGGTAGATCGACAGCGAGTCCGTGCCCGAGTTACCGGCATCGTCGTAGACCGTGACCTGGATGTCGTTGTTGCCCGGCTGCAGGAGCACGTTCTCCACGAAGAAGCTATCGGAACTGCCCGACAGGGTGTAGTCCCAGCCCGTATGGCCGTTGCTCAGGTTGTACACCTTCGCGCGGCTCAGGTTGCTGCCCAGGTCCTGGGCGCTGCCGCTGACGGTGAGGCTGGCCAGGCTGGTGGTGTAGACGGCCCCGGTGGTCGGCTGGCTCACCGTCGCCGAGGGATCGGTATCGTCCGGGGGCTCAGCGGGGATATTCGATACCTCCAGGGACTTGACGCTCAGGTTGCCCGAGAAGTCGACGGCCTGGATGGCCACGTAGTAGGGCTGGCCGTTCGTCAGGCCGGTGATCTCGTGGTACGTCGTGTCCCCACCCGACACCTGGTCGACGCCGCCGTGGATCCCGGGGTGGCTTCCAAACCATACGTTGTAACCCGCCACGTCCAGCTCCGGCGGGCGCTTCCATTGGATGGCCAGGCCCTCGTCCAGGGGCGCTGAGCGCGGGCTCGTCGGCGCGGAAGGCGCCGTCGTGTCGACGGTGACGGAGACGTCGTAGTTCGTCTCCTCGCCGAAGACACCCGGGTCGTGCTGCTTGAGCATGACGTAGTATGTGCCGGCGCTGGTGCTGTTCCACTCCAGCCGCAGCGTCTGGCCAAAGGCGTTGTCCTCCGACCCCAGATAGGGCGCGGTGCAGCTTCCGTGGAGGAACAGTACCGCGTCGTGGTCCGTGCCCACGTTCGAGGTCTCGATGACGTAGCTCTTGTTCGCCAGTGCTGTGAACTTGATCCAGTCCTCGTCCCCGCTGTCGTGGAACGTGTGGGTCTGGGCCGTGCCGTCCGTGGCGATGGTGCTGGCTGCACCACACGTGTCGTCACCCTCGTAGTTATCGCCCTCCTGGGCCGTTGATTCGATCGTGATGTCGTGGGTGTCGTCCGCTGTGCCGCCGCAGTTCGACGCCTGCAGCGTGACCACCTTGGCGCCTAGCGTCGACCACGAGTAGGAGGCGCTGTCCGTCCCCTGACCGCTGACCAGGCCGTCGCTCGACCAGACGTAGTTGATGGGCAGCGTAGCGCTCGAGGGGCTTGTGGTGGCGATCATCAGGTAGACGGTATCGGTGTAGCCCGATGTCGCTCCGCTGATCGAGACGTCCGTCAGCCCAACATCGCAGGGTGCAGGCTCCGCCGCCGCGCCATACCAGAAGCCTGGGTCCAAGCCGTAGTTGGTGCTTTCTGTCGATCCACCGGCCCACTGGCCCAGCGAGTCGTCGATCTGGTAGTTGTCAGAGCCTCGGGGGCCCCCTCCGCCGGAGAGCAGATGCCAGCTGAGATCGTAGTTAGTGGACACCTGGGCCAGGACGGCGCCCGAGAGCAGCAGGCATCCCAACACGACCGCCAAGCGTATCAGCCTCTTCCTAGATTTCAACCTGGTCATCGTCACCCTCCAAACCCGCTCGAGCATCCGCCGCCTCGCTGTCAAATCCACCCGCCGTAGCAAAGACTTCAGTCGTTCGACCTGATCGTGGTAGCGACTTCAGTCGTTCAGTCTCATTGTAGCAACGACTTCACTCGTTCATGCCGTCGATCGTAGTAACGGCTTCAGTCGCTCAGCCTGACTGTAGTAACGACTTTAGTCGTTCAAGCCCTTCGCAGAGTCTGCCTCGCTCGTGGTGTCGATTGTAGCAACGACTTCAGTCGTTCAAACCGCCTTCACCAACGCCACCGCCGCTGCCGCGGCCCCCTCAACCACCCTCACGGGTTGGTCATCGTCATTGAGTCAGGTGTGAAGATGCCCACCACGTAGCCCTGCACCAGCCACGTCTTGCCCTCCTCAAAGCTCTGTCCGTTCAGATAGAACGTCCTTGGGCCCTCGGAACTGACAACGACGGTGCGTGCCACCGTGATCCAATGCTGAGCGTTGAAGGGACTCGCGTCATCCGGATCCTCGTAGTACAGCTCCCTGTAGCTCTGCCCACACGTGGTGCTGGACCCCGCCGTGTCACAGATGCCCAGCTTCGTACCAGTGCAGAGCTGAGACGAGGAGGACGTCGCGTGACAGTCCAGCATCCCCGATCCAAAAACGAAGAGCGTGAGTGTGCCTGCCCCGGGCACGTAGACGGTGAAGGAATCCATCTGCTCAACGTTATTCGAGGTCGTCGAACCATAGATTGTCGTCGTGCCAGCGGCGGAACCGATCCCCCCGCCCGACATCAGCTCGGCCGCCTGGTACCCATCTACCATATCGGCGTCCAGGCCGGATCCTGCCCCGCCACTTTCGATGATGGTTGGAAGTATCTCATTGTTTCGGGCGATATCAGCGTCGATCCATGCCTCGTCCACGGTGCCGGAGGTGATCTCCGATCCACTGTGGGTGTGACTACCCCCGTTTAGATTTCCGCTGACATGCATGTCTCCCCCCACCTCGAGCGCCTCGCCACTGCCGGCGTTGTGCACCGCCAGGGCGGGGGAGCTGCTGGTCGTGGAGATGACGGCGCCAGGCGCCAGGCCAAGGGCGTAGGGCACGGGCAGCAGCGGCTGGCGCGGTGTTGCCTCGGCGTCTGTGCCCACCTTGATCCCGAGCCAGAGGCCCTGGCCGCTGAACCAGGCCGGATCGAGCGCGGTGGTATCGCCGAGCGCGGTGCTGAAGACCCCACCCTCAACCGTCACGTCCTTCATCTCACTCCACAGCTCGGTGCCTCCCGACTCGGCGTCCCAGAGGCGGAAGACCATCGTGAACACTCCGTCGTCCACCGGCTCGCCCGTTCCCGGGTCCGTCAGCCGCCCCTGGTACTGCAACAGTGGGGCGACCGCGGCCTGGGCGCCGACGCCGCCGTCCTCCTGCGCCAGGGTCCTGTCGGAGCTGCTGCCGGCGCTCCACACCAGCAGCCCCGACAGTACGATCATCAGTGCCACGATTGCCCTCTTGTCCATCTCGCACCTGCCCTTCACCGCAGAGGGATCTGCCCCCTTCGACAACTAGGTGCCCCCCGTGCTCAATGGGAACCTTCTCCGATGCCGCCTGATGCCGCCCGCCTGATCGCTGTGGTCCAAGCCTCGGGGCAGGCTCTACTGCAGGGCCACGAAGACCTCGATGAGACCCTGGCCCGCATCGAGTGACTCCAACGCCTTCCCGATGATCGTGCCAGGGCGGTAGATCTCCACGCCGCCCACATCCACGGGCTCGGCCCGCATAGCGTGGCCCGGGTTCGGCGAGGTGGTCAGCAGGTCACCGCGTTGGATCGCGCCAGTGTCTGCATCAGCCTTGATCCGGGCGACCGTCCGCGTGGGCGCCTCCTCGGAGGCGGTGGCGCCAACCTCTCCCGGCTCGCCGGGAGGTGGTGAGTCATCCGGCTTGGCCCCGTGGTAGCCCAGGACGATGACCATCAGCTCGCCGTCCTTGATATCCACCGTCGGCCCGACCACGCCAATGACCTTGGTGTCGTTCGGCTCTGTGGACAGGATGAGATACGGGCTTTCGGGATCGATCACCAGCAGGTCCCCCACGGCATACTCGCCCTCCGGGTGCACCTCAAACCGCTCTCCGATCACCGGATCGACCGCCCCGACCAGGTCCAGCTTGCCGCCCACGTACACGTTGTCCGGTGTGTAGAGGCCGTAGTCGTTGCTGGCGTCAGTCGTCGACCCGTAGACCCCGTAAAGGTCGCTGGTGGCGTAGGCCCCGTAGGTCTCCCCATCGAAATAACCCCCGTAGTCGAAGGAAGCTCCTGAGCCCACGCCGTAGACCCCGTACGACCAGGAGAAGTAGTAGGGAGCCCCTGAATAGCTACGACTTCCTAGCTCGCCCCAGGCGCTGCCCGACTCACCGCGCACCCCGGCGCCGTTGGTCGAACCACTAGATCCGAGCACGCCGTCGCCGCTGGCGCTGTAGCCCTGCACGCCATTGCCCGAGCCTGTGTTATAGCCGTAGACGCCGGGATTCCCGGATGCCCCAGTAGTGCCCCAGATACCAGTGTTTTGGCTACTGTAGCCGTACACGCCGATGCTCGTGGTGCTGGCCCCGGCGACGCCGTAGCCATCGGCCGCTTCGCCCCTGACCCCGACTTCCTGTCCTGGTATGCCAGGAGCGGAGCCTCCGGTCCTGCCGTAGACGGCGGCGCCTCCGGCAACCGTCGTGTCGCTTGTGGCCTGCAATCCATGATAGCTCGTACTGTTCAGGGTCAGGCCCGTGCCGCTGCCGCTCCAGCTACTGCCCCAATGGTCGTGGCCCGACGTCGCGAAACTACCCGAGCTCATGCCGTCGAGGTAGTCAGCGTCCAGCGTGGAGTTCGGTCCGTCGTTCGCCAGTACCGCCCCCCACGCTTCGCCATCGGTGTACCGGGCGTGGTGGGGGTCGGAATCGCTGGCGTGGGACTCAATCGCGCTTTGCACCTCGCCATCGCGCGCAATCTGGGCGTCGATCCATGCATCCGCCACCGTGCCGGAGGTGATGTCATCCCCACTGTGAGTGTGACCGGCCGGTGAGAAGTAGCCTGAGTCCTGCCCATCGAGCCGATCGGCATCCAGTTCAGAGCCGGAGCCGTCGCTGCCCAGGACAGTAGGCATAATCTCATTGTCTCGGGCGATCTGCGGATCGATGCGCGGTTCCGCTACTGTGCCTGAGCTGATGTCGCCTCCACTGTGCTCGTGGCCGCCGCCGATGAGGCTGCCGCTGACGGACAGGTCCCCGGTCAAGGTAGTTGTTCCCTGGACCTCGAGCCCGTCGCCCGCACCGCTGTTGACCAACGTGAGTGCCGGGGCGGTGCTAGTCGTCGACACCACGGCTCCCGGAACCAGGCTCACGGCGTAGGCGACAGGCAGGATCAACTGGCGCGGCGTCGCCTCGGCGTCCGCCCCCACCTTCGTCCCCAACCACAGCGACTGCCCGTTGAACAGCCCCGGATCCAGGGCCGCCGTATCTCCGAGCGCCGTACTGAACACGCCGCCATCGACCATCACGTCCTTCGTCTCCGTCCACAAGGGGTCGCCGCCGGATTCCACATCGTAGAGGCGGAATGTCATGGTGTAGGCCCCGTCATCCACCGGCTCGCCCGTATCGGGATCCGTCAACCGTCCCTGGTACTGGAGTAGGGGCGGCAAGACGCTGGCAAGGCCCACTCCTCCTGATTCGGGTGTGTTCGGAAGGGAATGCGCCGTGGCGCTGCCGGCAATCCATAACACACTGAGCAGGGTCACCATGACCCCCGACGCGACAGTCCTCTTGATGGACATGTTAGGTCTCCTTGTCTGGTGAACAGTCCGATCGGGGAGGCGGCCCCTCGCCGCAAGGGGTTCCAAGCTGCAAGGACAGCCGGCCCGGCCCTGGTCAATAGTCAGGGACGCATCGGCTGCTCATCACCCTGGGTCGTGCCCCTCTATGGGTCGGTGGGTCCCCCTCCAGCCGATACGACCTGCATTCAGCCCCAGCCAATCCGATTGTATCACAACTCTCAGCGAATTCCCAGCCCCAGCTCCGAACGGCCATCATCTCCAAGATCCCTATACTGCGGACCGTCGCCGGCGTTCCCTTGCCTGGGCTCGGATGCGCCAGACCTCATGCTAACCGCCTCACCTCAGCACCCCGTGCGCCAGCTCAGGTGTAATGCGCCAGGTTCCGCGACGGCGAGGCCGGTCATCAGCAGAATCCATAGGGTATGAACGCCCACTTCGAACCACCGGGCAGACTGTCAGTAAGTGACGCCGACACCCTGGATCACCAGATCGCCGGTGCAGGTATCGTAGAGGCATGTCCCGCACCGGAACAGGCCAAAGATCACTGAATCGCCCGACTTAAGATCAGTGCCAGCATCGGGAGAAGTGATCGTATACTCCTGGGCGCCCGATAGATTTGCAGTGCTAGGCGCAGAGAGTATCGTTCCCCCCACCGCTTCGAGGCCGGAGGTGGCGCTTCCTCCTATGAGGTGGGTGCGTCCGGCTCGCGCCACACTGAGGAAGTTTGGTTGGAGCTCAATGCCGCAGCTCGTCGACGAGGTGTGCCAAACCAGCCGAACGGTCAGGGCGGTGCCGGAGACGTGGTCGGGCGGGATGGTAAACCCCAGAGCGAAGCTTCCGGTGCCACTGTCCGGAAGGTCGATGCCAGCGTAGGGGCCATATCCGTAGTCGAGTGTCGCGCTGCCTGCCAGGTGCGCCGCATATGGATCGAGCGTGATGAACCTTAGGGCACCGGCGTCCACGCCGTCCAGCAGGTCGGCGTCCAGTCCGCTCCCCGCTCCATCGTCATCCTTGATCTCGGCCAGCGTTGCTCCATCG
>JASFVG010000125.1:0-11010 GCA_050049955.1 Anaerolineae bacterium
TGAAAGAATCCCCGTCTGGCGCATGATCGCAGCGCCTCTGACGACGATCGAGCGGCGGGCACAGCTGTGGCAAGGAGCCCTTCAAGAGGTGGGCATCTCGACGCAGGTGGTCGATGGACGCTCGACGGTGGGCGGGGGCAGTCTGCCTGGCGAGACGCTACCTACCAAGCTCCTGGCCCTGTCGGCAGCCCATCCCGATCGGGTGGCAGCCGCACTCCGCAATGCAGATCCGCCAGTCATCGGCCGGATCGAAACGGATCGGCTAGTGCTGGACCCGCGCACGGTGCTACCCGAGGAGGAGGAGGCGCTGCTCGACAGCGTGGTCGTCGCTGTGTCCGACAGCTGAGCGCCCCACCCTACGCATCGTCGCTCTCCCGCTTGCTCAGGTAGTAAATCGTGCGCTCGGCGTCGACGTACCCCACCTTCCGGAAGAGCCCCAGTGACGCCCTGTTGTCGCTCTCCACGAGGGCAGCGATGACGCCAATCCCCTGGGCTCGCAGCACCTCCTCGGCCGCCGCGATAAGCCGGGCACCGTGACCCCGCCGGCGGGAGCCCGGCTTGACCACGAGCCGATTGATCCAGCCCTTGCGGCCATCGTGGGTGGCCATCACCGCCCCAACCAATTGGCCACCCGATTCCAGACCGAGGATCGTCTGCACACCGCTTGCCAGCTGCTGGGCCAACGCCTCGCGGCCATCCCGTCCCCGAGGCTTCAGAGAGTGCAGCCCGGCCCGCTGCCATAGAGCTAGGAGGTTATCATAGTCATCCAGCCCGAGCTCGCGAATCGTGCCCTCTGGCAAAGGTCCCTCCTCCGTTGAAACACGCCGCCTCTTTCCAGGTGCGTCGTCCATAGTATAATCCCTCCGGGCTTGCAGGAGAAGCAAACATGGGTAACGGCGTCCGGATCGCAATGCTGAGTATCCACACCTGTCCTCTGGCCATGCTAGGCGGCAAGGAGACAGGGGGAATGAACGTCTACGTGCGGGACCTGTCGGGCGAGCTGGCTCGACGAGGCCACACCGTCGACGTGTACACCCGTTCCCAGAACCCCGACCTCCCGCGTATTCTCCAAGGGCTCGGTCACGGCGCTCGCGTGATTCACCTGCCTGCTGGCCCGGAGAAACCCTACGACAAACACCAGGTGTTCGATCACCTCCCCCAGTTTGTGGAGGGAGCGCTGGCCCAGGCGGAGGCGGATGGCATCGGGTATCAGGTCCTGCACAGCCACTACTGGCTCTCCGGCGCGGCGGCGCTCGAGCTCCGACGCCATTGGCGCGCGCCCATCGTCCACATGTTCCACACCCTGGGACGGATGAAAAACATCGTGGCTGAGAAGCGGCCGCGCGAGCGGGAGACGACCCGCCGCGTCGCCGTTGAGACGGAGATCGTCAATCGCGCCGACGCCCTGATCGCCGCGACACCAGCCGAACGGACGCACCTGACTCAGCTCTACGGGGCCAACGACGACAAGGTGCATACCATCTCCCCGGGCGTGGACACCGACCGCTTCCACCCCATCCCCGCCGCCCACGCTAAGGAGCAGATCGATGTCTGTCCCGAGGATCGCATCATCCTGTTCGTGGGCCGGATTGAACCGCTCAAGGGCATCGACCATCTTCTTCAGGCGATTGCCCTGATCGCCGACCGCCGGCCGGAGCTGCGCGAGGGGATATGCGTGCCCATCATCGGCGGCGCGATCGATCGGGCTCACGAGGACGAGGAGATGGTACGGTTGGAGCAGCTGCGGGAAAGGCTGGGCATCGGCGACGTGGTGACGTTCCTCGGTTCGAGGAACCAGGACACGCTGCAATACTACTACTCGGCGGCCGAGATGGTGGTTATGCCCTCGGATTACGAGAGCTTCGGCCTGGTGGCGTTGGAGGCGATGGCCTGCGGCACGCCCGTGATCGCATCTGACGTGGGGGGGCTGTCGTTCCTCGTCAAGGATGGGCGCACCGGCTATCGGGTTCCAGCCGGGGATACTGACGCGCTGGCGGAAAGAATTAGCCACTTGCTGACCGACGAGCTGAGCCGGCGGCGCATTGGCCAGCGGGCGGCCTGCTGGGCCGAGTCCTACGCCTGGCCCAACATCGCGGACCGGATCGAGGGCGTCTACCGAGAGCTCGTCGGTCAGTCCGCAAGCGCCGGCGTGGGCGGGTAGTGCGCAAAGAAGGAATGGCTGCAGCCGGTCGAGGGTCGCCCACCCTTTGCAGACGCCCCCAGGGCGGCGATTGATGCCTCCCCCCGCACACTGTAAGCTCAACCTCCTGTTCAACTGGACGTCCCATTGTAGGCAGAGGACTCGGAAGCACTACTCGTGTCTTCGCATCACGCCGTCGCCCCTCAAGGAAGCGACTGGATAGGTCTCACTCCCATCCCAGCGCCCCACCCCTTTCAAGCACGCCCTAGCCCTCAACACACATCGCACAAGCCCATCGCCAGCCAGATGGTGGGCACCCGGTGCAGTGTTACAAGCCGCAAACGACTCACACCGCATCGGACATCCAACGCGCGCCATATAGGGAACCCAACACACGCCACTCAAAACACCTGACGTTTGCCACAGACAGACCGCCGAGTATATGATATCATGGTAGGTCGTCGGGAAGTCCCGTTTCGCGGTAGGCATCTGAGTCCAGCAGAGACCACCCATGGAGGGGGCTAGCTTCAAGGAAGATCGATCATCGCCGGACCGGATGCCTCTTGCGAGATCTTGCGGAATACAAGATCCCTCGGGAACCCAGTGTCGTTTGCGGTACTCAGGCCTGGAGGGACATGACTTACCCGGATCGACAACTGAGTTCACTTCCAGTCGTTTCTGCCTGACACAGACCCCGGCCGGTCGGCAGGACCTTCCTGATCTGGTAGGTGAAGGTCGGCGGCCCCAAGGTTTCACGGTGAGCGGGCATAATCCTCTCAGCAGGCCCATCATCGTGGGCGGGGGAAGGGTCTGCTGACACGCGTGCTCCAACGCGACATCGACCATTTGGACGGCCTCCTGTTCATCGCTCGCATCGAGGATCCAACTCGCCTGGGAAGGGTGAACGAGCTGAGCACAGCGGCCACGAAAGCGCCCGCTCATCTATAGTCGGAAACCATGGGGTAGCGTTTCATGCACTTGCAGAGGCTGGCCCGGCGCGGCCTTCAATTCGCGCAACGTCAAAGCCACGACTTCAAGATCATGTTGGCGCGCCGGACCCTGCACGGGCTGGCTACCGGCCTGACAACACAATACAGGTCTCTCTATGCCACCTTGCTGGGGGCCAACCCGGTCCAACTGGGGTCGCTCCAGAGCGTGGGGAACGCCGTGGGTGCCCTGGCGGCTCTGCCCGCGGGTTGGTTCATCGACTATTACAGCCTCAAGGGAGTCTTTGTCGTGGGCGCCGTCCTGCTGGGAGCGTCCGGATTGCTCCACTTTGCGGCCCCCCATTGGACCTGGCTCTATGTGGCCATCATCATCTACTATCTGGGTTCGCGTATGACCTGCACCGCCTGTACGGTCACCTGTGCAGCAGAATTGCCCAATGAGGGACGCGCGACCGGGCGTGGTCTCTGCCGGACGCTGGCATCGCCGGTGGCCATCGCCACGCCACTGCTGGCGGCCTGGCTTATATCGCGGTTTGGGGGCATCAGCGTCGAGGGCATTCGCCCGCTCTTTGCTGTCCAGGCGCTCATCTTTGTGGCGATCCTCTTGCTCCTGCTGACTGGATTGTCCACCGCCCATGCCCGCAGCGGGCCGCGCGACGGTCGCCGGATCCTTTCGGGTTTCGTGCAGGTTTTCATGCAGGGCCCTGACGTGGCGCGCCTGATGGTGGTGATGGGCCTGATGGAACTGCCGTGGACCGTGGCCCAGCCCTTCATGCCAGTGTACGCTCACCAGTTCAAGGGAGCCAATGAGTTCGTGCTTGGCGCCATGGCCATGGCAACTATGCTGGTTCCCATGCTGGCCTCGATCCCGCTGGGTCGCCTGGCCGATCGGCACGGTCGGAAGCGACTGCTCTTTGCCATCGCGCCTCTGGCCTATGCGGGCAATCTATTCCTGATACTCGCCCCCGTGTCAGGGCTGGGCGCCTCGCTTTGCCTGTTGATATACGGGCTGCTCTTTGGCTTCAACAGCATCGGCATGGCACTGGCCTCCTCGATGGCGGCCGAGATCATGCCCCAGGAGCATATGGGGCGTTGGATCGGCGTGGTCGGCCTGTTTCGTGGCCTGCTGAGCGTTCCCGCCCCCACGCTGGGGGGGCTGATCTGGGAGCACGTCGGGCCGCAGTACGTGTTTCTCGCAGCCATCGGTATTGATATCTGCTTGCGCTTGCCACTCCTGGCGCTCACCCGGGAAACACTGCATCTACGAGAGAATGGACCTTGAGGTCCTGCAGGACAGCCGAGATGCTCCACCCCAGTCTTGCTGATCGTTGCGTTGTATCCTGTGGATCACTGTCTGGGCGGGAGACGGCGCCTGGAGACGGAAGACGGCGGCTGGATGATTCGAAGCCGCGTGGCTCATAAGGGAGTCTAGCAGACAGCACTTGATACGAGGAGGGACACGACATGCCCTGGATACGTGAAGAGATGTGTATCGGTTGCGGTGTCTGTGTCGATGCATGCTACACTGGCGCCATTACGCTCCCGGAACCCGGTACTGCCTTCATAGACGAGGATGAGTGCATTCGCTGTGGCGTCTGTCACGATGTGTGCCCCGAGGATGCGGTCCGCCATGACGGAGAGCGGATCCCTGACGAAGTGGAGTCCAATCTCACGTGGTCCAGGGAGCTTCTGGCGCACGAGTATTATGCGGATAGCGCCGAGAAACAAGCGTTGCTCATTGAACGCCTGGGACGCTATTTCACCAAGGAGAAGAGAGTCGCCGAACAGACGATAGATCGCCTTGAGGGTTTGCTGGACCCGACTGAGGAATGGCGTCGTACCGACCCGTTGTCGCATTGATGGATCGATCGTCACGCCGGCGACGACCCAATGGCATGGATGATAGTGCAACGCACCTCTACCGCCGCAAGCGCGGACAGGGCAAGGATTACCCCAGACGATACCGACCGGCACAACGGACCTTGACAAGGCTGAGCGACCTGACGTATACTCTGAACTGGCGACGGCTTGCACCTCGACACGGCACTTCCCTGCGCGCCCTCACTGTTGTCAGAGCTGGACCGTCCCTGCTGAACCCTCGCGTCTGCTGAGGAAGGGGGGACCCACGACAAACTGAGCGCTAGTAACTCGGTCCGCAGACACGAGCCGAGTGGGCCTTAGACCCCGCCGCGCACCAGTTGCATGCGCGGCCTTGCACCCGTCTGGAAATGGGTGCCCAAGGCTATCCCATGCCTGGCGGCGGGCGGGGCCTATGCGCAGATCGTTGGCGGCGGCGCCGCCAGGCTAGAGAGGAGAAGAAGATGCGCAGATTGGGACCAACCAGGGCGTTGGCAATCGCCTTCTTTGCGGCTGGCATCTATGACCTCGTAGGAGCTGTCTACTACGCTTTCCTAGTCGGAACAGGTCGCAGCTTCAACGACCCGCCGACGCACCCCTTCTATTCGATCTTCATCGCATCGTTCCTGCTATGTTTTACGTACCTTCAGTTCATGTCCGCCTTCAACATCCGACGCTATCTCATAGTCATCGGGGCGGTGATCATCGGACGAGTCTTCTACGCCGTCTTGCTCTTCGCCTATATGGCGTCCGCTGCGGGCTTCCCGACGACCTTGCTGCCAACGGGCATCCTGGATCTGGCTTGGACTGCTCTCTTCATCGTGCTCACCCTGATAAGCGATGAGTTGCGCATAAAGGATCTGTTCCTCCCCCACCTGGGCCCCAGTTGAGTGGCGTGGCGACCACCTCCGACGAACCCGGGGAGGCGACCCTCTGATCGCAAACATGAGTTGTTGCGGCGCACAGGTTTGCGAGCGACGCCATAAGCGTCCCTCAAATCGTCTGGTGCTTGATCTCGGTTAGGGCAACGGGCGGGAGCTAATGACCCAGTACATCGCGGACGTCGAGAGGCGATGCTGGGGAGGAAGAAGGGCCACCATTCGCGGATGGCGTGTCCTGAAGGCTGTGGTCCACCAATCGTCGATAGTCTGATCGTGGCCATCTTACGGAGGCGACGCGGCGCCGCGTTCTTGCCTCGTAGAAGTCCCGAAGCGGCAGGGCAAGGAAACGGACGCGAGCATTGGCCAGCCATGACGGCACAAGCGCAGACAGGGGCTCGACTCGCGGGGCCCGGGGCCATCGATGGGCATGCTTGCGGCATATCCGAGGCTCATCAGTCGACACAGCACTGGTAGGAGGGATCCATCTTGTCGAGTGCAAATCAAAGCCGCAATAGGGTGACCGGGTGGATGCGCTGGATTGCCCGAATCTGGGGAGGTCTGGTCCTAGCCGTCGCCCTGCTCATTTTCGGCGGCTATGCTTCGAACTGGGTGACAACTGGCCAGGCCGATCCGCATGCAGTGGAGGGCTACCCTCCCATCGAGAACCTGCCGCCATTGCTCATGTTTGTGGCGGCCTTGGGATCAGGCGTCGCATGGCGTTGGGAGGGTCTCGGAGGAGCAATCACCGTTGTCTCGCAACTGGTGAGCCTCCCTGTGCTTCTAGTCCATTGGCCGATCACCGACGGTTTCCCCCGGTATCTTGTTGCGCCTTACGGGACATGGATGGTAGTCGCCCTTCCTGGAGTACTGTTCCTCATGTATTGGTGGCGGTCGAGAGAGCGGGAGTGCTCCGATACCGACGCCTAGACGCCGACAAAGGGCGCTTCGCCCGCCCTCCCACCCCTGAACTCCACGCCGGCATCTGAGTGCGGGCTGTCGGGCGACCGGGAGTCGTACGCCAATCGTGGCATGTCAGAGCGCACCGCAGAGGAGGTGCTACACCAACAAGTGAGCGCAGTGACGGAGCTGCCCGCTGAGGGAGGAGACGTTCGTGCCTCGCTGATTCCGTTGAGACCCCGTATACAACAGGAGGTATCTGATGGCCAAGTATCTTCTAGTCGGTTCGTACACCGACGAAGGTCTGAAGGGGCTTCTCAGGGAAGGAGGCTCCAAGCGAAAGGAGGCAGCGGCGAAACTGGCCGCGAGCGTGGGTGGAAAGCTGGAGGCACTCTACTTTGCCCTTGGCGACAACGACTTCTATGAGATCGTGGATGTGTCTGACAATGTGAGCGTTTCTGCGCTATCTCTCGTGGCCAACTCAACCGGAGCGGTGAAGCTCAAGACCGTCGCCCTTCTCACAGCCGAAGAGGTAGATCAGGCCGTGAAGGAGACGGTCGATTATCGCCCGCCCGGAGACTAGCTGCACCATTTGAAGGTTCCAGGCACAGTCGAGGCCACGGGCAGGGTCTCGGCGTGCAGCTCCGTAGTACGACGGTGAGCGGCGCGGTGGCGTTAGGGTAGCGTTGAAGCAACCCCGCGTGCCGCTCACCATTCCCGTTGCTGCAGGGCAATTGCAGCGCTGCAACTGCGTCAATGGGCAGTTTGAGCCACGGTCGTCAGTCCATCAGCCCAAAGTCCCCGACCGCTGGGCCCTGCGCCGCGATCTGTGCAGCCGTTGGGAGGGCGACACTGGCGGCGCGCTCACCTGTTGCAGCCGAAGTTGCGCGGTTGGCCCGCTGTGGGCAAACAGCGCCGCGGAACGAAGCATAGGAACGGGAGCCTGACATGCCAGTCAACAAGGATCGACTCGTTCACCGTCTGAAATCGCTGGGGCAGGCTGGTGCGACTTCTGCAGGAGGTGTGACGCGCCTGGCGTACTCGCCAGCGTACCGCCAGGCTGAGGAAATGATCCGGGATTGGCTGACCGAGGCCGGCCTGGACGTTCGAGCGGATGCGGTTGGCAACATGATCGGCAGGCGCGAAGGAAAGGCCAGGGAGCAGCCGTGTCTCATGCTCGCCTCGCACATCGACAGCGTCGTCAACGGCGGCCAATTCGACGGCGCTCTCGGCGTGTTGTCTGCCATAGAGGTAGCGCACGCTTTCTCAGAGGATGGCGTCCTGCTCGACAGAACCCTCGAGCTGGTCGTGTTTGTGGACGAGGAGGGCGCACGCTGGGGTGATGGGCTGTTCGGCAGCCGAGCCATGACGGGACAATTGCCTGCCGCTGCCCTGGACCGTGTCGATCGCCAGCAAGTGAGCCGCGCCGAGGCTATGAAGGACTGGGGGCTGGACCCAACACGATCTGCCGAGGCGGCGCGCGACCCATCTGAGATCGGTGCCTACCTGGAGCTCCACATTGAACAGGGCGCGGTCCTAGAGAGTCGGGGGATCCCGATTGGTGTGGTGGACGCCATCGCCGGGCCACTTTTCCTGACGGCTCGTCTGTACGGTCGCGCTGACCACGCCGGGGCGACTCCGATGGGAGAGCTGCGCCGCGACGCACTAACAGGAGCAGCGGAGGTCATTCTAGCAGCAGAGACCGTGGCCAGGGCCACAAGCCCCAACTGTGTGGCCACGGTGGGGCGGGTCGAGGCTGTTCCGGGTGCAGCAAACGTCATTCCCGGCGAGGTCGTACTTACCCTCGACATTCGCGACATTGACGCCCGTGCGCGAGACCTTGCGGAGGCCGCAATCCGCCAGGAGATCGACGCAATCTGCCAAAGGCGCCACCTCACCTTCACGGTAGAAGAGCTGCAGCGTACAGAGCCTGTCACCACGAGCCCGGTGGTCATCGAGGCGATCTCAGCCGCGTGCGCGCGCCTCGGACTGCAGTGCCTCCACCTCCCCAGCGGGGCTGCGCACGATGCTCAACTGATGACACGCATGGCTGATGTGGGGATGATCTTCGTGCGTTGTCGAGCGGGGATCAGCCATTCGCCGCAGGAGTACGTGACGCCCGACGATGCCCTTCTGGGAGCCCAGGTGATGTATCAGGCTGCACGTCGGCTGGGCAGTCCATAGGGGGTGGGCGTGGTCTCGGCGAGAGACTGTCGGGTGTGTCACCGCAAGCCGCTGACACCCCACTGGCTCCCAGCCCCCGACAGCGGTCCTGCGCCTGGTCCGGAATCACTGACCGGATCAAGGGCTTGTACGTGGAGAGCGCCGATCAGTCGGGAAATGTGCCCGGCGTGGGCGGGTAGCGCTTCAGGAAGTTCTGACTGCAGTCGTCGGTGTCAGCTCTGGGCTGACGGCAGCGAAGGCCAGCCAACTTGTGCCATCTGGCCACGCCCCGGTGGGAATGGGCGCGAGCCCTTGACCACACTCTCGCTTCGTGCCTTCCAGGCAACCCCATCCTCATCATGCTGCAGACATCCATCCGCGGAGGCGCCGGGCAGTGTGGCCGCGCCGCAAGCAACGCATAACTTGCGCCACGACAAGCATATAAGGAACGCCACACAAAGAGCCCAACCTAGTCTACGCACAAGATGCCGAAAAAACGATACAATGGGGGCCAGCTCCGGTCACGCAGCGCTATCTGCGCATCCCCGTCCTCGCTCGAAACATCAATGAGAGATCCCAGAGTCAGCGGAAGGCTGGTGATCGCCGGGCCGGGTACCCCCGATACAGGGGTTTGTCCAAATTACGGCGTCCCCGTCCCGAAGCGCCGCGTCAGACGGTTGGACGGAACCATCACGACCTGCTTCCGCCACAAACGGGGCCTGGGCGAAAACTGTCTCAAACGATACCGACTGGCGTGATGGGCCTCGGCCACGAGGACCGACTTAGGGTGTGCTGTGAAGTAGCGACGGACTGCAACCCAGCATCGAGCAGGAGCACCGCGGTACTTCTGCCAGACTCCTGGGCATTCGCCGCCGCTAGCAGTAGGTGCACGATCAACACGACCGACTCCAGTTTGGCCGCGGCAGAAAGGCTGGGCAGAGGGGTCCTCCGGAGGATAGCGGGAGCGGAGGTGGACCGGTCCGAATACCGTG
Source organism: Anaerolineae bacterium (assembly GCA_050049955.1). GTDB lineage: Bacteria > Chloroflexota > Anaerolineae > B4-G1 > B4-G1 > SKLM01. Next base: position 9,878 of record JASFVG010000125.1, read on the forward strand.
ATACTCATCACTCTTGCCAGCAGCTGGCACGCTTCCTGGATGACGTAGCCACCACAAGCGATGCTATGGCCCGCTGGGCTAGCTCGCTGTAGCGGAATCCGAGGCCCATTTGCGCGGTCTTCCTGGGCGCGGCAGGCCATTGCCCTGAATCGACCCATAAGGAAGTATCGGCGGAGAGCACCCACTGGTGGTGAGTCTGTGATACGCCTGCACCCGCGCAGCCTGGCTTCAGAATCACAAGGAGGGCAACATGAGACGTCTATTGGTTCCTGGTCTGTTCCTGGCGCTGCTGTTGGCCACAGCGCAGTGTGGACCGACCACTGGCGTGGGCGACACCTGGCTCCGGCCTGCGGACGATATGGTGATGGTCTACCTGCCGGCCGGGGAGTTCGAGATGGGCAGCACCGAGGATTTCACGGAGCAGCCGGTGCACACCGTGGCTTTGGATGCCTTCTGGATCGACAAGTACGAGGTGACCAACGCGCAGTATGCGCGCTGTGTGGCGGATGGTGAGTGCGAGAAGTCAAGGTACGCAGACGATTCGGAGTTCAACGGAGACAACCACCCCGTGGTGGGCGTAGCCTGGCACGATGCAGCGGCGTACTGCGAGTGGGCCGGGGCGCGGCTGCCGACGGAGGCGGAGTGGGAGTACGCGGCGCGGGGGCCAGAGGGGCACATCTACCCTTGGGGCGATGATGACCCCACCTGCGACTTGGCAGAGTACACAGGTTGTTCAGGGCATGCGGTGCCGGTCGGGAGTCTCCCCGACGGCGCCAGCTGGTGTGATGCGCTGGACCTGGCAGGCAACGTCGTAGAGTGGGTGGCGGACCGGTGGGGGGAGTATGCCGCTGGACGGCAGGTGAATCCGACGGGTCCGCCTTCTGGACAGAATCGGGTGTTGCGGGGCGGCGGGTGGCTTGTGGGGCGTCCGGACTTGCTGCGCGGTGCCAGTCGCGAGCTTGCGCTGTACCCTGGTGGGTCGGCCAACGACATCGGGTTCCGCTGCGCCAAGGGTTCTGAGTAGTCCAGGCGTCCTCTGTCCGCAGCTATATGAGGACCCACCCTAATCCCTGCTAGAGAGCGCCGATCAATCCGGGAGCGTGCCCGGCGTGGGCGGGTAGCGCTCACCACCG
>JASFVG010000126.1:0-10965 GCA_050049955.1 Anaerolineae bacterium
GGCCAGCGGGCACGTCCATGAAGAGGGAGGAGAGACTCGAGTCTCGGAGCACTATGCCTACAATCGTCGCCACGGCCCCAGCTCGACCCTCCACTCGAGTGTGGCCGATATGAGCCGGTGGGCTATAGCCAACATGAACAGGGGCGAGTTGGAGGGCAGCAGAATCCTGGACCCATCGAGCTATGAGATCCTATGGACGCCGGAAGTGGAAGTGGGTGTCAGAGACGGCAGGCTGGTCAATGTTGGCCTGAGCTGGTTCCTTTCGGACTACGCCGGTCACCAATCGGTCTACCACGCCGGGGGCGATATCGGCTATCGAACCTACTTCTTCATGTTGCCCGATACTGGAGTCGCAGTCATTGTGCTTAGCAACTACTGGGGCCCGGATACCGCAGTTAGCGATGTCCTAGGACTGGCGCTCGACCTCGCTCTGGACGCCGAGTGACGACTGCAGGACGTGGCGTTCTCACTGGATGGCAGCCTCCTGGCGTCGGGTGAAAGCGGCATTACGGTCCAACTGATGGTCATCACGAGCAGCCAGGTCGGGCATACCCTTTCGAAACGCTGGGGAGTGACTGAGTCGCAGAGGCGAAGCCTGCTGAGGCTGAGCGGTAGCCGGTCAGCCTAACCAAGGTGCGGTGCGATAGGAAGGAGGTTTCAGATGGAGTCCAAGAGAGTACCTTGCCTTCACTGTGGTTACGCTGGACCCGAGGGCGCACGATTCTGCGCGCGTTGTGGCAGAGCGCTCGTCCCGTTGGGCACTCGATTGGCGGGCAGAGTCGGCGACATCTTCGACAAACTAGCCCCAACATACATCTGGGTTCTGGGGCTTGCGCTCCTCATCTCCATCGGTGTCCTGTCGAATCGGCTGATCATCTGGAGGCTGAGCTTTGGTTTCTCGATTCTGGCTGTGGCACTACTGATTGGCGGAGGGATGTCGTACCTTGGCTGGGCGTACTCTGCGCCTATCTCAACTCAGCGCCTGCTGCTGAGGATGGTCCTCGTTCTTGCCGGGGTGGTCGTGTCGCTCGTTGCGATAGACCTCATCGATGACGTGCTGTTGGTACAGTGCACCGAGGGCGCAAATCGGGTCATCTATCGGATTCCGGGTGTCTATGCCGAGCTAGCTCCTGGGTCGAGACGCATGATCATCGACAACGCCCCGCCATACTGGATGGGTGTCACGGCATATGGGCTGCTTGCAGCGTTCATCGGCCATCTCATCCACAGAGCCGTTACGAGGGTGATGAGCAGGCGATGAAGAGGAAGGCGAGGGGCTGGAACGCAAGGCATTCTGCGACGTCGTAGCTGCGCAATGGCGGTTGGCAGTGCGCGATGTCTCGGCGTTATAGCGAATGAAAAGCGCCGGTCGCCCTCGGTGCCGCGGCCGCGTTGTGTGCGGCGACCGGGCGGCCGATCTACAAATAGGGCCCGAGCTTGGGAGCGCGCGGTCCGTTCCCGTGACAGTGGCGAGGGATGCTGCGGATGCGCCAACAGGTAGGGTTGCCCGAAATGCCAGAGAGGTAGTGTTGCCCCTTGACACGCCACTGTCATATGCAAACCCTGTGCATCCATCGGGGATTCGCCTACAACACACAGTCCCCCCTCCCATCCCGGGATGAGAGCGAGGGCCCAAGATGTCTAGCAATCGCACAAGGGCAAGCATTTCGATTCACCAACGATCCGGAGCAGGAGTGCGTGTTGCCGATGCACTATCCCCTGACCTACCGCATGCTGGCCCCTTATGGTTCCGACCCGAACGCGGAATCCCTCTGCGCGTTGAAGTGTCTTGCCGGTGCGGAGAGGTGTCCGGTCGAGAGCTGGTTTGTTCGAGTGTTCGAACTGCTGCCCCTGACCAGCGCTAGCCGATTGTGATACCTGCAAGTCGGGTGAGTTGCCACTGCCTGCATTGGTGCTCTCTTCATCCACAAGGCGGGCAAAGAATGTCAATGATCGCAACGGATCAACACAGGTCAGTAACCTGATGAAGGGAGACCATCATGAAACGGACTGCTCCACCCAGACCGGGCGTCAGGATCTTGATTCTGGCCCTAGTGATACTGAGCTTAGTAGGATGTGCCACCACACCGACGACCACAACACCCACCGCACCAACTACGGCAATGGATAGTTCAGACCTCACGAAAGAGCTCGACCGGGAGATAGAGCTACTGTTTAGCCAGTCGGACTCCCCGGGATTGGCCGTTGGAGTCGTCAAGGATCAGGAGATCATCTACGCCAAGGGCTTTGGGGTGATGAATCGTAGGACAAAGGAAGAGGTCACCGAGCGAACGCTGTTTCACATGGCATCGGTGACCAAGCCTTTTGTCCCCACATCCATCGTGCAGCTCCTAGAGCAAGAGCAACTCTCCCTGGATGATCGCATCGTGGACTATATCCCGTACTTCGAGATGAAGGACGAGCGCTACGCGAACCTTACCATCCACCAGTTCCTGACCCACTCTTCAGGCATGCCGGATGTCGAGGACTACCATTGGGACGATCCAGAGTACGACGAGGGAGCGCTCGAGCGTTTCGTTCGCAGTCTCGCCGACCAAGAGCTCCTGTTCGAGCCAGGGGAGAAGTTCACCTACAGCAACATGGCATTCGAGGTGCTGGGCGCCTTGATCGCCAAGGTCTCCGGCCAATCGTTCGCTGACTACGTGAAGGAGCACATTCTTCTTCCCCTGGGCATGAACGACAGCACCATCCTCATCCGCGAAGCCGATCCGGGGCTTCTGGCCAACGGGCATGTCAAGGGATGGTTGGGAAGGACTCGGGTGACTAAGCACTATGCCTACAATCGGCGCCACGGTCCCAGTTCGTGCCTCTACTCGAGTGTGGTCGATATGAGTCGCTGGGCGATCGCCAACATGAATAGCGGTGAGTTGGGGGGCCGGCGAATCCTGGACGCGTCGAGCTACGAGCTCCTGTGGACACCGGCTCTAGAGGGAGTGAGGATGGCCGACGAGAACAGGCCGGTCCACATCGGACTGAGCTGGTTCATAACCGAAATAGAGGGGTACCGAGTCATCTGCCACGGCGGGACAGATACCGGCTACAGAACCAACTTCGTCATGTATCCGGACGAAGGACTGGCGGTCGTCGTGCTCAGCAACTACTCGGGCCCGGATGACACAGTCGCCGAGGTCACGCGTCTGGCAAGAAAGGTTGTTCTAGGCTCTGAGTGATGACGCTCACGGTGTGGCCTTGTCACCGGAAGGCGGCCTCCCGGCATCGGGTGGTAGGCAAGAACAAGGTTCAGTTGTGGCACGCCGCCTCTTGGCAGGCACTCCGCACTTTGAGGCACCGGAACGGCCTGCACGTAGTCGCTCTCTGCCGCACAGTGCATCGCTGGCCTCCGTTGGCTGCGAAGACTCGGCATATCTGCTGGGCATTCGCTGGTGAAACGCCATATCTATCCCAAGCTGGGGTGAGAGCGAGGTCCTGAGTTGTCCAGAAACGCAACACGGGCGAGCATCTTGGTCTTCTCGACAGGCTCAATCCTAGCCCTGGTCGTCGCGTGTACGACTGCGCAGAGTACGGCGGCACCGGAGCCGGGAGGTCCGCCCACGGGCGACACGAAGGTGCGACCGGCTGATGGCATGACCATGGTCTACGTGCCCGGCGGCGAGTTCACAATCGGCCACAGGGGGAGTCTCCAGGACCGTGCGCATACCGTACAACTCGACAGCTTCTGGATCGATCGGACCGAGGTCACAAACGGCCGCTACGGCAAATGCGTTGCGGCGGGCGCCTGTTCCGCACCGACCATGTGCAGCTGGGGCGAGCCCACCTACGAGGATCCCCTGAAAGCCGATCATCCGGTGATCTGTGTGCCCTGGCGAGCCGCACATGCCTACTGTGAGTGGGCCGGAGGTCGCCTGCCCACCGAGGCTGAGTGGGAAGTCGCTGCCCGGGGGCCAGATGCGATGGTCTATCCGTGGGGCCACGCATTTGACGGTACGCGCTTGAATTCCTGCGACGCCGGCTGCCCCCACGAGGATCAGCGGGTCACCGATTACGACGACGGGTACCCACAGACTGGACCGGTGGGCAGCTATCCTGGCGGGGCCACCTGGTGCGGTGCGCTCGACATGGCGGGCAACGTCTGGGAATGGGTCGCTGATTGGTATGGGCGCTACCCCTTTGCGGGGCAGATGAATCCCAGCGGGCCCGAGAGCGGGTCGGAACGCGTCATCCGGGGTGGGAGTTGGTACGAGAACAACGCTTATGGGTTCCTACGCGCGGACCACCGACACCCGTTTGATCCTCGCGCCCACAACTACCTGATAGGTTTTCGCTGCGTGGCGGCGGCGGAGGGTTGAGATGATGCGTCATTCGCGGTCGGTCCCCACGGTAGGGCGAGGTGCTAGCGCGTACTGCAGGGTCAGAACGGTGGGGGCCCTGGCAATGTGCCTATACCTGGTCGCTACGTCGATCGCCGGCTGCGCGTCGGACCAGCCCACGCAGAGGCCTGGCCTGCCTACGGAAGTCGCCGTCTTGTCGGCTGTTGACACAGCTGCGCCGGCCAACAGACCCGTTCCCCCCAAAGCTACACGGGAAGAGCACGTGGATGGCCGTAGCAGCCGAGTGGGGGGGGCGGAGGAACTTATCGCGATCACTGCGGATACAGCGGGCCAGGTGGAGTTGCTGGACACCCTGACGGGGCACACGGATCGGGTGTATGGACTCGCTTTCTCGTCCGGCGGTGGCCTGCTGGTCTCAGGGAGCCGGGATGGCACGATCAGGGTGTGGGACGTGGCGTCACGACGTGAGATACAGACGTTGGACGGAACGGGGGATTGGGATGTGTACTTCGCGCGCGACGATGGACACGTGGCATCGACCGAGGGCACGGTCTGGGGCGTGGTGAGCGGAGAAGAGGTGATGTCTATCGACACACGGGGTGCACGGGCGGCATGCTCGCCTGACGGCTCATGGATGGGTTTGGCCGGGTACAACGCCCCCATCGAGGTGTGGGACGTCGAGAGGGGGCAGGTCGTGCAGACGTTCGAGGGCCACATTGATCGGGTGTTTGGGCTGGCATTCTCACCCGACGGCTCGCTACTCGCGTCGGGATCGGGTATGGGGCCATCGGATGTCTCGGACTATACGTTGAAGGTCTGGGACCTGACGAGCGGGCGAGAACTGCGCAGGCTCCAGGGGCATAGCGGGGATATCCACGCGGTCGCTTTTTCGCCGGACAGCGCGATGGTGGCGTCGGCCAGCACGGACTACACGGTGAAGCTGTGGGATGTGCAAAGCGGTGAGCTTGTGCATACCCTGCGGCACAGGGATGGACTGTGGGATGTGGCTTTCGCACCTGATGGAGCGCTGCTGGCCTCAGGGGGTGTGGGCCGCCAGGTACGGTTGTGGGATGTCGCCAGCGGCCAGCAACTGCGCTCTCTGCGGCACGGCGACGAGGTGATGACGGTCGCCTTCTCGCCCGATGGTTCGCTGCTGGCCGCCGCCGGGTATGACAATCCGGTGTATCTGTGGGGTATCCCCTCCGAGGCTAGTGAGGATGGTTGATCCTATGCAAGAGACAAGCGGCACGCCTGCTATGACGTCCCTTGCCACAGGAGTATGAGGAGGCGCGATGTCGTGGCAATCACTGGGCATTCAACATAAGCAAGTCGCTGAGAAGCTGGCCGCTACGATGCGCATCGCATTGGCCGGCCGGGAGGACCTGCCCGGGGTCCTGGCTGCCCTCGCCGAACGTATCCCGAGTGGGAGCATCGCCGGACCGCCCTTTTCTATCATACGGTTTGTCACCAGCGTCACAGACGGAGTCGACGCCGAGATTGGCTTCCCCGTCACGCGGACGTTCGAGACAGATATGCTCCAGACGCGCACATTCCCACCCCTGAACGTTCTGTCTCTGGTCCACACGGGTCCCCTCGAGGGCTTGGGCGCAACCTACAGCACGCTCTTCGGCTCGACGGCCGACCAGGGCCTGATCTCGGACGAATTCGTGCGCGAGGTGTACCCGGATTGGGAGCTCGCCGATTGGAGCAGAGTCGAGGTGCAGTTCGTGCTGCACGACTGGGACGCACTCTTCGCCGGCAATCTGGACCGCGTGCTGGGTGGAGAGGCGAGACGACGTGTGATGCAAGGGGTGGACGAACCCGGGACTGGGTCTACGCTCGATGAGCGCTTCCGGTGGGCGAAAGAGATGGTGGAGCGGCTCGATCGCTCGGCAGGCGAGGGTCAGGTGTACGATGTCCTGTCGAGCTGCGCCCACATCTTCCCGCTGGAGCAGATAGACAAGCTCAGGGCGGTCTACGTGGACACCCTTTCCGAGACCAGCGATCCATTGCAGGCGGTGGATGCGGTCATCGCGTTCATGGACCGGGATCCCGGTTGGGGTGAGGCGCCCTTGAGAGAGGGCCGTGTCATCCTGGGGACCAAAGCGCCCCGGGATGCGGAGGCGTATGAGACTGCGGATAGTGCGGCGGAGAAGAGGCGTGCCTATTGCTTCTGCCCTATCGTGCGGAATCGCCTGGAGCGGGACATGCCGGCTGCGTTCTGCTATTGTGGAGCGGGATGGTATCGGCAGCAGTGGGAAGGGGCGATGGGGAGAGCGGTGAGAATTGACATCCTGAAATCGATCCTCAGGGGTGACAGCGAGTGCCAATTCGCGATTCGATTGCCGGATGACCTATGGCACGACACAAGGTGAATAGTATGCAGAGAAAGACCCTGCTGGCCCTGGTGGTGGTGATTGGACTGTGATTCGCTTGCCAATCCGCGGAACTCACGGCCCCGCAAGTCACAGAGACACTCGCGCCAGGATAGCCCGGCATACACAAGGCGGCCCCGCCACTGCCAGGGAAGCTCCCCAGAGCGAGCCGACCGAGGCGCCCAGCCTGCCCGGGCATACGCTGACTCCCGGTGTGGTACCGCCGAGGGCGGCGCCAGGGCCGGAGATGACGGCGTCAAGACCGACGATGACGGCGCCAGGGCCGAAGATGACGGCGCCAGAACCGACGATGGTGGCAACAGGGGCCGAAACGACTCCACCACGCCCCACTTGCTGGAGAGAAGATCGTTCAGGGGCACGAAGTGTGGGAGAAGTCGCCCGAGCGGGTGTTCCTAATAGAGGAGGGCGCCAGCGTAGTCCTGGAGAGGATGACGATTCGGCACGGGAGGCCTAGCGTACAGCAGGATGTGGCGGTGGCATCTTGACCTGGGGATCTTTGGCACTGAGGAGCTGCGTCGTGACCGACAACACGGCCAACGGTGGCGGTGGAATCTGCAGCGGCCGCCCAGCGAGGCTGACCCCAGGAACTGTTCCGTGAAGGGCAACACGGCTCATGGGATCGCGGAGCAGAGCCTCAAGTGTGGGAGCGGCGGGGGAATCACGAGCGCAGGCCAATCTCTGCGGCTGATCAAAACGACCGTCAGCGGCAACCAGGCTGGTCTTGAGAAGGTGACCAGTGACCCGAGGCCTAGGTCCCTTGGGGGTGGTGTCCACATGGGGTGTGGCTGCACGGCGGTGTGCACGAACAGCACGATCAGCAGCAACAAAGCGTTTCGGGATGGGGGAATCTCGCTTCACGGCGCGCTGCGACTTCTCGACTGCACGATCAGCAAGAACATCGCAGCCGGATTGGGCGGAGGGATCTACCTCCGCGGTCCGTCGCACTACTTCAACACAATCATCGCGAACAACGGCGGCGGAGATGGAGAGTGCAGGGTAGACAGCACGTTTGTGGGTACGGGCTCGATACGGGCGAACAGGTACAACCCGGTGGAAGACGGGACGTGCGACCCGGAGTTCTGGGGTGACCCCATGGTTGGGCCGCTGGGCGACGATGGCGGGGACACGCAGACCCACGCGCTGATGCCGGGGAGCCCGGCGATCGACGCAGTTCCGCTCGCCAGCTGTAACGTGTCCACGGATCGGCGGGGTGGCCCGCGGGGGGCGGTGCAGACGACCCAAGAGACTCCCTGCGACAGCGGTGCGTTCGAGGTGCAGGGCTGATGGTCTCAGTGTCACAGGGCGCCGGGGCGAGCCGTGCCGGTCAACGTTGGAGGGTGGAGCGCGTTCTGTGGTTCTGCCTGGCTTGCTCTGCTGTGTACGTCGTGTTCAATCCCCTGGCTATGCTCTTCTACCCCGGAGGAACGTCGACCGATCACGATGCGGAGGGGTATTCGCTCCTGGGGAACTTCTTCAGTGATCTGGGAATGGTGCGGACGTATTCGGGAGATGCCAAGACCCTCTCCTTGGCGCTGTTTGCGTCCGCGCTGGCGCTAATGGGGGTTGCCTTTGTCCTTTTCTTCGCGGTGATGCCAGGCTCATTCAACGGCACAAGACTGGAGTGGATCGCCAGCCGCCTTGGATCGGTCGCAGGGGTGCTGGCGGGTGTCTGCTGCGTCGGAATAGCAGCCACACCGTGGGACGTCTACGAGGGCGCCCACATGGTCTTCTCGGTCAGCCTCGCCGCGTCGTTTCTGGTCGCCGTGCTCTGCTATCTGGTCGCGATGCTGAAGAAGAAGGACTATCCAGGGCCATGCAGGGCTGTGTTTGCGGGCTATCTGTGTATCCTGACTGTCTTCCTGTATCTGGTGATTGCCGGACCGGGCGCTGAGACAGGAAGGGGCCTTGTGATGCTGGCGATCGGGCAGAAGATAGTCATCTACGCCGGTGTGCTGAGCTGGGTAGCCCAGTTCGCTGGAGCCCTCGCATACCAGCGCGGACGGGCCACGCAGGTATCTGACGCCAGAGAGTCGGATCGGCCCGCCAGCGGTTCACCTGGGGTGCTGGGGAGAGAGTGGTGCTTGAGCCGGAAGCCCGTGAACCCACGCGCGGCGTGGCGAGCTCCGGCGGCACGGGAACCCGCGGAAAGTGGAGACGATAGGGCTGATCCTATTCACAAGCGGATCATCTAGAAGAGCGGGGGAAGCCAATGAGCAGGGGATGCGGTAGCAGTGTTGATGGGAGCTCAGGAGGAATGCCTAGACGGGAGTTCCTGAAGTTGGCAGCGCTCACCGGCGCCTTGACTGGGTGCCAAGTCCTCAGGCCGACGCCCGAGCCGGTCCCGGCAGCCGAGCCCACTTCTGCCCCTTCGCCGACGGCAGACACGCAGGGATTGGGCACGGCCAGGGTGGCGTTTGTGAAGACTAGCGACCGGGAGTGGGGCGTGCGGAGAGCTATCGGCCTGCTAGGGATCAATCCCATCGCGGGCAAGACGGTCTTCATCAAGCCGAATTTCAACAGCTCCGATCCGCCTCCCGGGTCCACACACCCAGATACCTTGCGTAGCGTAGCAGCCACGCTGACGGAGATGGGGGCGGAGAGCATCACGATTGGCGACCGGAGCGGCATGGGCGATACGGGACGCGTGATGGAGGAGCTTGCTGTATATGAGCTGGCCGAGGATTTGGGGGCGGCAGTCGTCAACTTCCACGAGCTGGGGGCCGAGGACTGGGAGATGTTCGACCCGCCCGGCTGCCACTGGGAGCAGGGGTTCGCTGTGGCACGCCCGTGCCTCGAGGCGGATGCCCTGGTCCAGGTCTGCTGTCTCAAGACCCACCGATACGGTGGCCATTTCACTATGTCCCTGAAGAACTCGATCGGGATGGTGGCTGGGGCTATCCCAGGCGAGGATCACGATTTCATGGGAGAGCTCCACAACAGCAGCCGGCAACGGAGCATGATTGCGGAAGTGAATGCGAGCTACTCACCGGCCCTGATCGTCCTGGATGGGCTCGAGGCCTTCACAACTGGAGGGCCGGACAAGGGCAAGAAGGTCGAGACCGAGGTGGTGCTGGCGGGAACCGACCGGATCGCCGTTGACGCGGTCGGCGTGGCCCTGCTAAGGCGGTTCGGCACCACGGCCGCAGTGCACAGGGGCGCGGTCTTTGAGCAGGAGCAGATTGCCAGGGCGGTCGAGCTGGGGCTGGGGGTTAAGGGTCCGCACGAGGTCGAGCTGGTCACGGCGGATGCAGACAGCGCTGCGTACGCCCGGGAGATCAAGGAAATCCTGCTGAGCCAATAGGCGCGTTATCTCCTGCCGGGCGCAGGGGTACCGGGCAGCATCGGGCGAGTGAATTGCCTGTGATGCGGGGTTGGCGGTGGCGTGGGTGAGGCTGACCGACGGGGGTATGGAGGAGGGCTCGCCAGGCGGGCACCCTGCATCAAGCGAGAAGGTATCTAGTGTCCTCGGGTTGACGCGCGGATTCCGGACCGGGGGAGTCGGTTGGAGGCGCCTGTTTGAGCAACAAGGAGGAGCTGAAGCTATGCTGCGAAGGCCGTTTCTTGCCAGTCTATTCTCACTTCTGGTGCCTGGACTGGGACAGATCCTCGCCGGCCGGGGCGAGCGGGGCGCGGCGATCCTGATCGCTGCGATTGTGGTAGGGAATCTGAACACAATCTGGCTGAGCCTGTACGCCAGAACAAGCGCTGGCCCTCGCACGTTCTGGGGATACGCCCTGCCAAGAATCCTCCATGATGTGCTCGCTGCGTGGGGCGTGGCATTCCTCGTGTGGCAAGCAGTCGACGCGTATCGGCAGGCGAGGCGCCCCCCGGGCGAGTGAGGAAAGGACAGGCACTTGAAGCTGAGCATGCGGGCCTATCGCGGAGAGGACGACTTCTGGAAGATCCGGTGTTTTCTGCGCCGGGTGTTTCAGCTCAATGACATGCGGGAGCTGAGCTGGCAGGCCTACCGGTTTGACTATTGGCGGTGGCACGGGATTGCGAACCTGGCGCATGGTCGGCTAGAGGAGAACGTATTCCTGTGGGAGACCGAGGCCGGGGAGATCGGCGCCGTGCTGAACTCGGAGTCCCCGGGTCAGGCCTTCCTGCAGGTGAACCCGTGTCTGCGCGAGGTGGGCCTCGAGGAGGAGATGGTCGCCATCGCCGAGGAGCGCCTCGCGGTCTCCGATCAAGGTGACCAGCGGCGGCTTGTTGTCTGGGCCGACGAGCAAGACAACTTGCGCCAGGGTGTCCTGATCTCG
>JASFVG010000127.1:0-10928 GCA_050049955.1 Anaerolineae bacterium
GTCGCCGACACGCAGTTCTACGTACGCGATGCGGTGATCAGCTATCTCTTGGCAATGGGCACCGTGTCACCCGAGGTCGAAAACCGGCTTCAGTGGGTGGACCTGGTCACCATTCTCCACACCAACGACTTCCACGGCAACCTGGAGACCGACTACAAGGGCCGTGGCGGCTCGGCCTACATGGCTGGCGTGATCGACGACGTCAGGGCTGAAGAGGGCGAGGACAACGTGCTCCTGGTGGACGCTGGCGATGCCTTCTTTGGCGCGCCGCCCATTTCGCAGCTGTTGATGGGCGAGAGTGCCATTGATGTGTACAACATGCTCGAGTACGACGTCGCTGCCTTCGGCAACCACGAGTTCGACAAGGGACAGGATGTGCTCCAGGATCGGGTCGAGCAGTCTGACTTCCCCTGGATCGGAGCCAACATCGTGCTCGAAGGTACAGCCTGGGAGCACCCGGACTGGATCGAGCCGTACGTGATCCTCGAGGCCGGAGGCGTCGACATCGGGTTCATTGGGCTCGATACCGATGAGACGCCGCTGGTGACGCTCAAGGGAACGACCGAGGGGCTGGAGTTCACCGATCTCACGGAGGCCGTGCTCCAGTACTACGATGAGGTCAAGGCCCAATCCGATGCCCTGGTCGTGCTGGTCCACATGGGCACCGAGGACAGCGGGCCGTTCAAGGGCCTGGAGACGGTGGCCCAGGAGCTCATTGATGCCGGCAAGCCGGTGGATCTGATGATCGGCGGGCACCAACACGAGTATCTCGACGAGCCAGTGTACGTCGGTGACACGGCCATCATCGTGGCCTACCAGTATGGTCGCGTGCTCGGCAGGGCCGATATCGCTGTTGACCCGGTCTCGAAGAGCCTCGCGGTCGTGGACTACGAGTACGTCACCATCAGCAGTAGCCTCACACCGGACGCCGAGGTGGAGGCGCGGGTGACCTACTGGGCCGATCAGGTGGCGCCGTTCGTCGAGCAAGTGGTGGGCTACACCAATGTCGACCTCGTCCGCGACTACAACGCCGAATCGAACATGGGCAACCTGGTGGCTGACAGCATGCTCTGGAAGGCTGACGAGTACGATGATGGCGCGGTGAACGGCTCTGTGGACATAGCCTTCACCAACCCTGGCGGCCTGCGGGCCGACTTCGAGATCCCGGCTGGCGCCACACTTCCGTACACCGTGACGTGGGGGGATACCTTCAACGTCTTGCCGTTCGCCAACACCTTGTACCTGATGGACTTGACTGGGGAGCAGGTGCAAACACTTCTCAATCAATCGGCCAGCTTGTACAAGGGTATCATGCCGACTGCTGGGGCCCAATGGTACTGGCACAACGACTGCCAGTGTGACGCACCTACGAGTTGGGGCGCGTACGACGTGACGGTCGGCGGAGTGCCGCTTGATCCCGCCGCGACGTACCGCGTGGTCACCAACAACTTCCTGGCTGGTGGCCAGGATGGGTGGACCACCTTCGCCGACGGCACCAACCGCTGGGACACCTACTTCGACATGCAGATTGGGCTCAATGAGTACATCGAGAAGTACAACGATGAAGTTGGGCCCATCGACTACGCGGTCGAGGGGAGGATCGTCTACGTACCGTAGCGGCTAGCATCCTCCGCTCGTAATCTGGAGGCGAGAGGCCATCGAGACCGTCGTCTCGATGGCCTCTCATTTGTTGGGCCGGTGTCGATTTCATTAGCCAACCGCGGCCTGTTTTCTGGCTGCCAGCGAAGCAAACATCGACAGCGGCCCCGGAAAATCGACTCGGCGCATGTTGGCCGGCCGTGGGGCCGGTGCTACTCCGCCACAGAAAGACGAGCAACCAGTATGCTGGACCGGGCGCAATCACATGCGTAAGCCTACAACACTCCCCAGGGTCGCATCCATATGCCTTTTGATTGCCCTCATCGGGTACGCCAGTGGAGGGCCGGATCTCCGCGCAGCCGCACGCGCGGATGGCGAGGTCACCACGCTTCTGGTGAGGATGCGCCCTGACCTTTCGAGGGAGGAAGTCGAGGCGCGCCTTGCACTCCGGGGCATGCGCGTGCAACGCGAGATACCCCGAATCGGTGTGTGGGTTGTGGAGGACACGGGGTGGGCTCGCGAGCGCTCCTCCCTGGCGCTCCTGGCTCGGGACCCTGACGTCCTGTGGGCCGAACCGAATGGCCGGGTCCACGCCGCGGGTATCGTACCCAACGACAACTACTATCAGGCTCAACAATGGAGCCTGCGGAAGATCGGCCTGCCCGAGGCGTGGGTGTTCGCCAGAGGACAGGGCGGCCTCATCGCGGTGATTGACACGGGCGTGGATCTGGACCATCCCGATCTGGCGGCCAAGATCTGGGCCAATCCAGGTGAGGTCGAGGGAAACGGCATAGACGATGACGGCAACGGCTACGTGGACGACCGGTATGGATGGGACTTCGTGAACGCCGATGGGCTGCCGGACGATGATCACGGCCACGGTAGCCACGTGGCTGGCATTGCAGCTGCGGACACCAACAATGGCCTGGGCGTCGCTGGGGTGGCCTGGCATTCAAGGGTGATGCCTATCAAGGTATTGGACGAACGCGGGGCAGGTTGGTGGGACGATGTGCTTGAAGGGGTGGTATACGCCGCCGACCACGGCGCGTCGGTGCTGAACCTGAGTCTGGGTCAGGAGCCCGGCAATCCCGGCAATCCGGTCCCCGTGGAGGCGATACAGGAGGCTGTGGACTACGCACGAAGCAAAGGATGCCTTCTAGCTGCAGCGGCGGGGAACAACAACAGTCAGCCGGCACCGGTCATGTATCCTGCAGCAGCGACGGGTGTCGTGGCTGTGGCCGCGACCACGGAGGGTGATTCTCCGTGGTCGAGCAGCAATCGCGGGCCAGAGGTCGATGTGGCTGCCCCTGGGGTTGACATCATCAGCGCCGGTAGATACGGCTCCTACTACTTCAGCAATGGAACGTCGATGGCCACGGCACACGTCAGTGGGCTGGCGGCGCTGATCTGGTCCTTGGAGCCAGGGTTGGGCGCTGTCCAGGTCACAGGGGTGATCACGACCACCGCTCAAGATGTCCATAACCTCGGCTGGGACACGCGAACCGGCTGGGGGCGCATTGACGCTCAGGCTGCCATTCTGCATTCCGTTCAGCCTGAGGTCGATATGGTTGTCGATCGGCCCTCTATCCCACTGGGTCACGGGACCGCCACGCTGACGGCCACCGTGGTCTACAGTCAAGGTGAACCAGTTCCCGATGGGCTCACGGTTGTCTTCTCCGCAGATCTCGGGCACTTGGATCCCGAGTCTGCCACGACCCTTTCGGGGCAGGCCACGACGGACTTCAGCTCAACCGTGCAGTCTGGCGAGGCCTTGGTCACAGCCAGTGTGGGGGAGGGATTCTCGGCCAGCGTGATCGTAGAGGTCGTAGATGAGCCCTTCCCGGACATCACGGTGGCCCCGGAGATGCTGGGCGTCACGCTCGACCCCGGTGAGGAGACCACCCGGACGCTAACGGTCGGCAACGTCGGTACCGCCGAGTTGAACTGGACCGTGGTCGAGGTCGCGCCCGCGGGATGGGTGACCGAGTCACTCACAGGCGGCACAGTCGCGCCGTTTGCTGAGACCAACGTGGTGGTTGCCTTCGACGCGACGGGGCTGTCAGCTGGCGTGTACACGACGACGCTGCGTATCAACAGTGACGATCCGGATGCAGCGCAGGTCCACGTACCGACTCGGCTCCTGGTTGCGCCCCATCACGTCTACCTGCCAATCTACATAGGGGCACCGACTAGGGGAACGGTGACCAGCGCAGGACGGCGTGAGCTCCCCTGCGGGAGCCCACGACCAAGAGGGAAGAGCTGACTGGCGGCTAGCCCTCCAGGACCTCCATCGGCGACATCCCCGCCATCAGCCGTTTCAGCCCCAGTTCCTCGAAATTCACCGTCACGATCTCGTTGTCCCCCAGACCGCGGCTCTCGAACACCATCCCCTCACCGAACACCTCGTGCAGCACACGCTGTCCGACAAGGAATCGGGGCTGAGGGGAGAATTCAGCATCAGAGGGCGGTCGGGCCGATAGGGAGCTCTCCCAGGTGGTCTCGCGCTCGCGGGCACTCAACTGCGGCTCCCCCCAGATCCCCCGCGTCAGTTCGTCGGGGATGTCGTCCAGGAAGCGGCTGTGTACAGCGGCCTCGCTACTGCCGAAGCGGCTGCGCCGAAACGCATAGGTCAGGACCAGGCGGTCCTTTGCTCGCGTAAGGCCCACGTAGGTCAGGCGCCGTTCCTCTGCCATCTCCTCCGGCTCGTCGAAGGAACGGCTGTGTGGAAGCAGCCCCTCTTCGAGCCCAGTGATGAAGACGATGGGGAACTCCAGCCCTTTTGCGCTGTGGAGGGTGAGCAGCGTTGGCGCGTCCACATCGGCGCTCAGATTGTCTACCTCGGAGACCAGCGCGACGTCGGTGAGGAACTCGGCCAGCGAGTGATGCTGGTAGTCGGTAGCCACGTTGCGCAGCTCCAGCACATTCCCCCACCGCTCCTCGCGCTGCTCCCGTTGCGCGTTGTCCTCGCGCCCCCGGATCCCGTCGTTGCTATGCCGGATGTAGTCTTCGTAGCCAGTGTCCTCCAGGATGCGGTTGACCAATTCCGCAACCCTCAGCTCGCGGCTGGCGGCGGTCCAACCCTCCAGCATCTCGAGGAAGGCCAAGCATGACGTGCGCGCTCGCGACCACAGATCCGGGCCCTCTGAACTCGGCTCCCGGATTCCTTGGAGCACGCGGTACACGGAGATACCCTGTTCCCTGGCTGCATCCTCCAGAGCCGTGATCGTCTTGGTGCCAATGCCCCGGGCCGGCACGTTGATGACGCGGGCCATACTGACGTCGTCGTCCGGGTTGTGGACCAGGCGCAAGAAGGCGAGCAAGTCCTTGACCTCGCGGCGGGCATAGAATCGCGTGGCGCCAACAAGCTTGTAGGGCAGACCGGCCCGCACGAAGGCCTCCTCCAGCGCGCGGGACTGGGCATTGGTGCGGTACATCACCGCGAAGTCGCCGGCGCTTCTTCCTTCCTGGGCGACGAACTCGGCGATCGTATCCACGACAAACTGCGCCTCGTCATCCTGATCGTACGCTTCATGGACCACGATCTCGGGTCCCTGCCCCCGGTCAGTGTAGAGGTTCTTGTCGACGCGGTCCCGGTTGTGCCGGATGACGGCCTGGGCTGCGTCCAGGATGGTCTGGGTGGAGCGATAGTTGCGCTCCAGCATGTGGGTATCGAGGTCTGGGTAGTCGCTTCGCAGCCGCCGGATGTTACGGTAGTCGGCACCCCGCCATCGGTAGATCGACTGATCTTCGTCGGCGACACAGAACAGGTTGTGATGTTCTCTCGTGAGGTGTCGCAACAGTGAGTACTGCGCCTGGTTCGTGTCCTGGAACTCATCCACCAGGATATGCTGATACTGCTCCTGGTATCTCGCCAACACCTCCGGTCGCTGCCTGAACATCACTGCGGTCACCATCAGCAGGTCATCGAAATCGAGCCCTCGGTTCGCCGTAAGCAGCGCCTGGTATCGCTCGTAGACGCGCTTGACAATCTCGTCGTAGTAGGACTGTGGGGCATATGCCTCCGGCGGGACCAGCTCGCTCTTGGCCTGGGAGATCGCGGCCAGCACAGACCGCGGCGGGTAGCGCTTGTCGTCCAGGTTGAGGTCTGCCATCGCCTGCTTCACCAGGCGGACCTGATCGTCGGCATCGAAGATGACGTAATCGCGTGAGATGCCGGCCGGCTCGGCCTCGCGACGGAGGATGCGGGCGCAGGTCGCGTGAAAGGTTCCCAGCGTGAGAGTACGTGCCCTTGAGGGGCCGAGAAGCTCCTCCAGGCGCTCTCGCATCTCGCGGGCGGCCTTGTTCGTGAACGTGACGGCCATCACGCGCCATGGTGGCACATCCTGGTCCAGCACCAGATAGGCTACGCGGGAGGTGAGCACGCGCGTCTTTCCACTGCCCGGCCCGGCCAGCACCAGGATTGGGCCTTCCGGCGCTGTCACAGCCCTACGTTGTTGAGGATTGAGATCATCCAAGAATGCCATCGTCGTCGCACCCGCCTATTCCGTCGCGCCACCTAGAGAAACGGCCAGCCCTATGACCCTCGTCCGGAGAAGAGCTGGCTTACGGGGCATTATACCATCGCGCGAGGACCATACCAGTCCGCCCTTTCCAGGGGTCCGAGACGGACCAACCGTTGTCCGCGAAGGTGTTTATGGTATAATCGACGGCGCGTATGGATGAGATGAACGATGCCGAGCAACCCAGCGCCGCCGATGTGATGGCGGAGGTCAAGCGTCGGCAGGCAGCGAGAGGCGAGCGATCGCGTGAGCGATCGGGCGGCAATCGATCGGCACTCGTGACGGCCGCCGACCGTTTCATCTTCTGGCTTTCCAAGCATTGGTTGGCCGTGCTCAACACCTTGGCATTCCTCTACGCGGGTCTGCCCTTCTTGGCCCCTGTCCTGATGCACGTCCGGGCGCCTGGTGCAGCCTCCCTCATCTACACGCTGTATCGACCGCTCTGCCATCAGCTGCCCCAGCGCTCTTGGTTCCTGTTTGGCCCCCAACTCACCTACCGGCTCCCGGAGCTGATGGAACTGGCAGGCGATGTGGTGACCGGCCCGTTCTCCAATAGCTTCATCGGCAATGAGGCCCTGGGGTACAAGGTGGCCTTCTGCCAGCGGGATACGGCCATCTACGGCGCGATTTTCGTGTTTGGGCTGTTGTTTGCGGTACTCAGGCGGCGGTGGCACGTTCGTCCACTAACCTGGTGGGCCTACATCCTCCTGGGCCTGGTGCCGATGGGTTTCGACGGAGGCTATCAGCTCCTCTCGTACGCTCTCCCTCTGGTTTTCCCCAACATCTCCCTGCAGCCGTACGAGACCACCCCGTTGATGCGCGTCCTCACGGGCGCGCTGTTCGGGTGGGCAACTGTCTGGCTGGCCTATCCCTACGTTCAGGAGTCGATGGACGACGTTCGGGGCTCTCTCCAGCGCAGGATGCTAGGGATGCGGCACACGCGAGGGTGGGTCGATGCATAAGGTCCAGCTGGACGGCATTCTGCAGTATCGCTTTGAGGGCTTGGCCGGCGTTGACGGGCTGTTTCACACGGTCCTGACGCGCATCGGTGGCGTCAGTCAAGGGCCCTTTGCCACCCTCAACCTTGGCCACACCGTCGGAGATGACCCTGAGGCGGTGCGCGAGAACCACCGGCGGGCGCTGCTGCCGTTGGGCGTCGATCCCGAACGGGTCGTGTGCCCGTGGCAGGTGCACGGAGCACGGGTTGACGTCGTTGGGCCTGAGCACCTCGGCACTGTCCGCCCCAGGACGGACGCCCTGGTTACCGAGGAGCCCGGCGTGCCCTTGATGATGCGCTTTGGCGACTGCACGCCGATTCTGCTGTTCGATCGCGCTCGGAGGGTCGCGGGACTGGCCCATGCAGGATGGCGTGGCGTCGTGGCCGGCGTTGTCGAGGCATCGGTTCGGACGATGGAGGAACGCTTGGGGTGCACCCCCTCCAGCATCTGGGCAGGGATTGGGCCAACCATCGGTCCTTGCTGCTACGAAGTTGGAGCGGACGTGGCCCACGTGATCGCGGCCGCATGTCCTGGCGAGGCTCGCGTCATTCGCCGAGTCAATGGACACGTCCGCGCGGATCTTCCGGCTGCGGTCGAGGCACAGCTTAGGGACGTCGGCGTTCGGGAGGTTGAGCAGGCTAATCTATGCACGTCCTGTCGCGTGGATGAGTTCTTTTCGCATCGCGCCGAGGAGGGGCGAACAGGTCGCTTCGGCATAGTGATGGGACTGGATCATGGTTGACATCAAGCAGAACCTGGAGGGCATCCGAGCGCGCATCGCGGAGGCTGCGACGCGTGCCGGTCGCGATCCAGAGGACGTTCGATTGGTCGCCGTAACCAAGACCTTTTCACCTGATGTGGTTCTCGAGGCCTATGCGGCCGGCGTGCGCCACTTCGGTGAGAACCGGGTGGCTGAGGGCATCAGCAAGATCAAGGCTGTTGCGCACCACCTCTCCGGCGAGCGCCCGACCTGGCACATGGTCGGCCACGTGCAGAGCCGGAAGGCGAGCCAGGTGGCCCAGCACTACGACTACGTGCACTCCGTCGACCGGCTCAAGATTGCGCGGCGCCTCAGTCGCTACGCCGCAGAAGCGGGCCGGACGATTCCTGTGCTCCTGGAGTGCAACGTCTCCGGCGAGGGATCCAAGTACGGCTTTGCTCTGAAGAACTGGGAGCAGGATGACGCGCTCTTGAGCGCCTTTTTCTCTGACGTCAAGGAGATACTAGCTCTGCCGGCCCTGGAGGTGCGGGGCCTGATGACCATGCCGCCCTACGTGGAAGATCCGGAGGAGGTGCGACCGCTGTTCGCAAGCTTGCGCGGGCTTCGCGATGCACTGCAGGAGCGATTCCAGGCATTCGACGGTCGCCACCTCTCGATGGGGATGACCGACGACTTCGAGGTGGCCGTGGAGGAAGGGGCCACCACGCTCCGCATCGGACGCGGGCTTTTTGGGCCGCGGGGCACCCGCTAGACGGCCACGTTCGACCGATGGGCTAACTGGTTGGAGAATCCGTTGCTATGCTAACAGTCCTGCTGCGTTTCATCAACCTGGCCTTCACGCTTTACGAGTTCGCAATCATCGCGCGGGCGCTGCTGCCCTGGTTTAGGGTCGACCCCTACCATCCGGTGATGCGGTTCCTGATCCAGATCACCGAGCCGCTGCTGGCGCCGATACGCCGCAACCTGCCTGCGATGGGCGGGTTGGACTTCTCGCCGATGGTGGCGCTGCTGATTCTCTGGGCGGTTGAGCTCCTGCTGCAGAGGGTTGTTCTGATGCTCCCTCTGTGAGCCGAGGAGTCTGTGAGGGTGCTTCAGATCACCGAGAGAGACGGCGGCTGCACCTTTCGCGTGCATCTGTCGCCGAGGGGGAGGCGCACCGAGGTCATCGGCGAACACGGCGATGCTATCAAAGTGCGCGTGCAGGCTCCACCGGTCGAGGGGAAGGCCAATGAGGCACTACGCGGGTTTCTGGCTGGGCAGCTGCGGGTCTCCGTCCGGGCAGTTGAGATCATCTCCGGTCATACTTCCCGCTGGAAGCGGGTAAGGGTGCAAGGCGTGACGGCCGATGCCATCGCGGCCCTGGTGACCAGGGCTGGCTAGCGGACCTTGGTACAAGGGTACTATTGACGCTTGGGGGTTGCCGGATTAGAATGATGGTACCTTAGGGACGGGAAAACCGTCCCCCGAAAACCTCTTGAAGGTTGTCGGTGGTTACCCTCCTTTCGCGGTCATGGCCTCTCCATCGGGAGGCCATGACGCTTTGTGGGCCCCCAACGCACTACACCGTCACCAGCATGCGCCTGCAGGTATCGCAGTAGCATAGCTCCTGTTGGCGCAGCCTCCATTCTACGCTTGGGGAGATGGCGACGCCACACCCCGTGCAGATATCGTTGCGCACCAGAGCCACTGCCTGACCGCGCTTCTGCACGCGCAGACTCTCGTATTCCGCCATGACCGCGGGCTTGATAAGCGGAACAATAGCCTCTCGTTCCTGCTCGATGGCCTCTAACCGCAGCTCCAACTCCGCCTGCTCGGCCTTGAGCCTGGCTTGACGCGTCGACCAATCGGACGTGGTCTGATCCAGGACCGCCCGCGCCTGGGCGCGCGCTTCCACGGCTTCTTCACGCTCAATCATCGCGTCCAGGAGCGCGTCATCCAGGCGTTGCCGCCGTCGCTGGAGAGATGCGACCTCCGCTTGCAGGTCCGTCAGTTCTTTCGGGTTCTTCACCTGTCCACCATACAGCCGCTTCTCGGAACGGGCCCTCTTCTCCGACAGGCTCTGGATCTCCAGCTCCAGGTCGCGCTGTTTGATGGTCCATTGCTGAGCCCGCTTCTCTGCAGTCTCCAGGGTCTGGCGCGCCTCCCGCAGCTCGTGGTCGTCTTTCAGCCCTGTCTCTATCTCCTCCAGGCGCCGCTGTCCGCTGTCCCGCTCGGTATCCAGTTGTTGCAGGTCATAGAGGTTCTCTCCTGTGGGCATAGACGCCTCTCCTTCCCGCTACCCAATACAGAAAGAGCCCAATGCCATTGGCATTGGGCTCTCCCTATCAGTCTCTCCCGCGTCTGTCCCAGCCACGTCGGAGGCAGTGTGGGGCGCCATCACGGCTGCTCTCCCGCCTCCGGTGTGTCGGTGATCTCAGACAGATCAGTTCGGGAGGTCTCCCCTTCTGCGGCGGGTCTCGGTGCCCTTGCCACCGTGTGCCGGACCACCAGAATAGCAGCTGCAGCCAGCACGCAGATGATGGCGAAGAGTTGGGCCGCCGCGATAGGGCCGAGCATCCAAGCGTCGGGCCGCAGGTACTCCAGGAAGAAGCGGCCCAGCGGGTAGCCAATGAAGTACCCCAGCAGGATATCTCCCTCCTTCAATCGGTCCCCGAACCTATCGGCGACGACGGCCAGAGCCGCGAAGACCAGGAGACACCACAGCGATTCGTAGAGAAAGGTGGGGTGGAAGAGCGTATCCGGCGGGTATCTCGTCAGGTCGTTGTAGGGCATGATGCGGTGCAGGGGGTCGATCAGCAATCCCCAGGGCAGATCCGTGGGCGGTCCGTAGAGCTCCTGGTTGATGAAATTGCCCCAGCGGCCGATCGCCTGGCCCAGCGCCAGCCCTGGCGCGCCGTAATCCAGCCACTGCAGTGGACGCAGTTTCGCCTGCCAGGCGTACAGCGCAACCCCCAGCGCGCCCCCGACGATGGCTCCGTAGATACCCAGGCCCCCGTGCCAGATGTAGAGGATCTCGACGGGGTGCTGGCGGTAGTAGCTCCAGCCCACCATCCCCCCCTCGGGCTCGGAAAAGACGTGGTAGAGCCGGGC
>JASFVG010000128.1:0-10926 GCA_050049955.1 Anaerolineae bacterium
GCTCAACACGAACACCCGGTACCTGACCGACGCTCACGTCTCTTTCTCACAGCGGCTGGCAGGTCTATTCCCGCCGTACCTCGATACGGTGTTCCTGGTGAACTCCGGCACCGAGGCCAACGAACTGGCCCTGCGCCTGGCGTCCACCCATACCGGCCACGAGGACGTGCTGGTCGTCGAGAACGCCTATCACGGGCACACCCGCCGGCTCGTCGAGATCAGCCCCTACAAGTTCATGGGACCCGGCGGCAAGGGACGCCCCGAGCCCTGGGTGCACGTAGCCCCCATGCCCGACGGCTTCCGCGGGCCCCACCGGGGTCACACCGAGGGCGTGGGGAGGGCCTACGGCGCCGAAGTGGGCGCGATCATCCGCGCGGCCGTCCGTCCCATCGCTGCCTTCCTGGCCGGGACCCTTCCGTCGTGCGGTGGGCAGGTGATCCCACCGACGGGCTACTTCGAATCGGTGTTCGCCTCCGTCCGATCCGCGGGCGGGGTTTGCATCCTGGACGAGGTACAAGTCGGTTTCGGGCGGGTCGGCTCCCGCTTCTGGGCCTTCCAGGACTATGACGTCGTTCCCGATATCGTGGTCCTGGGCAAGCCGATGGGGAACGGCCACCCCATCGGAGCCGTCGTCTGTACGCGTGCGGTAGCCGAATCGTTCGAGGCAATGGGTATGGAGTGGTTCTCCACTTTCGGTGGCAACCCGGTATCGTGTGCCATCTGACACGCCGTTCTCGACGTGATCGAGGAGGAAAGGTTGCAGGAGCACGCCAGGACGACGGGGGCCTACTTCCTCCAGGCATTGGGAGAGCTGGAGGGCAGGTTCCGCTGCGTCGGTGACGTGCGGGGTCGTGGGCTCTTCCTGGGCATCGACTTGGTGGAGGAGGACGGTATCACACCCGCGACGGAGCTGGCGGACAATGTGATCAATGAACTGCGGGAACGGCGGATCCTGACCGGGACGGACGGCCCGGCGAACAACGTCATCAAGATCAAGCCACCGCTCGTCGTGACCAAGCCCGACATCGATCGTTTCATCGTCGAGCTCGTCCCGATCCTTGAGACCGCCTGTTCGAGAGGGACCTGACTGGGCCTGCCGCCCGCCATCTTGCGGGGCGCTGTCGATTCCACCAGAAGGGCAATCGATGACCTTCATACGGCTTTGGTTGACCGGCTATGTCATGCCGAGGCGGTTCGTCGATGAACTGAAGACGAAGCCAGCACCCCATTGGGGCGTCTATGCCCAGCTCCTCCGCGCGGCCCTCGATTCCCTCCTCGTCTTCCTTCCCGTCGCCCTGATGGGGAGGGTGCCTCCCACGCCGTCGTACCTGGGCGTCATCCCGTCTGACCGATACTACGCCGCACTCGTCGGAATCGCCCCCGTGGTCCTCATGGCGCAGTTGCTACTTGCCAGTTCGTTCCTCCACGTCATGGTTCGCCAATTGGGGATGCGGAGCGACTTTGACCAGATCCTGAACATCGTCGGTATGTCCGACTTGGTAGTCGGAGCCTTCCTCGTCCCATGGGATTGGATGTGGTTTGCGGTGGGAGTGGGTGACCAGATCTCTCTGGGGATCAGCCACCTCGTCCTCAGCCTCTGGGCCACGTATCTGACCGCACTGGGGCTGAAGCGGACCCTCGATGTCCCACTTGTACTGGCGATTCCCCTCAGCATCCTTGTCATACCAGTCTGCCTTCCCTTGGGGGTCATGTTCATGCGTTCGCCTTTCTGAAGGATCTGGGAGCACAGTGTCGGAGAGTCCCATGCGCTACAGCTCCAGTGGCTGCCGCCATCTGCTTGATAGTCGGAACGCATCCTGGATGCGAACGAGCGGCCGGGCCATCATGTTCGACGCCAGCCGTCGCCGCATCCTGGTCGAGAGGTATCGCGGCCAGCGACAAGGATACTCGGCATTCCCTGGCGGTATGATCGAGCCAGGCGAAACGCTGGAGGAATGCCTATCCCGCGAGTTGGTTGAGGAGGTCGGGGCGAGAATCGTAGATCTCGAGTTCCTGTTCCTCGCGGAGAACTTCTTCAGCTACGAAGGCGAATCTATACACGGGATCGAGCTTTTCTGTGAGGTAAGGCTTGAATCCGACAAGGTTCAATCCCAGTTGGCGGGACACGAGTTCCCCTGGATGGAGGTTGCCACGCTGGGCGAGGTCGACCTCCGTCCGACCGAGGTCAGGGATCGGATCATCGACGGCACCTACCGGCACCTCCGCCACCTCGTGATAGGCCGAACAGCCGCTCCCGAGGGATCGTCAGATCCCGACGATACTTAGCCATATTCCCGGCATCTGGCGATCATGGCGGGAGAACCCATAGACCTAGCGAACGGCTGGCACGCCCGGGGAATGCCCGCAGGTGGAACGGAGGTGTGCTTCGATGACTGAGTTCCTTCGGGTCTGGTTCTCGGCGATCGGTCGCCCGGGGAGAGCCTTCGGCACGCTAGAGGGGAAGCCGGCCCCCGGCTGGGGCTTGGCCTCGACTCTTGTACGGTTCGTCGGGACTGCCCTCACCTCGATCCTTGCCCTCCGGCTCCTCGACTACCAGCCCTTTGTGCCGTCATACCTGACCTTCCTGGACGACTCGAACTACTACCGGGCCGAGGTCTTCTTCCTTCCGCTGTTCGGCATTGTAGCGTGGCTCCTCTCGAGCGCACTCGTCCACCTGATCCTGAGGATATCGGGACAAGAGAGCAACATCGATTGGATCTTGAACGTGGTCGGCTTCTCCCTACTGGTGGTGATGCCTCTGGTTTGGATGCTCGATTGGTCCGGAATTGCCTTCGGCTTCTACGGTGCGTCCTTCACCATTCCCATCCACGCCGGCGTGTCCATCTGGGAGGTAGCCCTGATGGGCGTTGGCTTCCGAAGACTGGGACGCCTGGGCTGGGTCCCGGCGCTGCTGCTGGGGCTGGTCGTGAAGGCCGGTGTCTACATACCCTTGGCCGCCGTCTTTGTCCGTTAGCTGAGTCCTTAGCGGGGCTAGTTCAATTCGTGGCAATGGTGGCCCATCTCCAGGCCGAGAACGGTCGATATGGCGTAGTACCGGAGCAGCTGGATTCGCTCGTACAGCTCGGCGAGCGTCTGCATCGCGGCCAGGTCGGGGAACTCGGTCAGCTCGAAGAATTCGCATTTGCCAGCGGACCAGGTCGCGTCGCAGACGATCAGCCTCTTCCCGCCCGCCTGGGTGGTCACAGCCAGCGTCAGCCTGTCGAGCTCCCAGCGCTCCTCGGTGGAGAGCTGATACCAGGCTTCCTTTCGCTTGATCAGATAGCGGACGTGGATCGGCGCGGACATCGCGTCTTGCGAGTCCTCCGAGGTTTGAATTGCTTGTCGCTCGCGAGGGTGCTCGGGGAAGCCAGCGTCCCCTTCCCGGCCGAAGCACTGGCGGAAACCTCGGAGGTCCGTACCGGTAGCGGACACTCGGTACCTCCTGTGAACGAATGGCACGAAAAAGCCGCTCCACCAGGGTGCAGCGGTACCCACTTGTACCCAGCGTGTCAAGTGCGGGGCGCGTCCGAGCGCCCAAGGCGGCAGGCAGCGGCAAACACACCATTCACGGCTGGCATACACCAGGAGGCCATCTCTTGAAGCGGAACGTGAGTGAGATGACGGACAGCCTGCTGCCCTGGCTTCTGGAACCGGACACCCAGAATCCCGGCGTCCGCTACTCCACGCTGCGAGACCTGCTCGGGCGGCCCGAGGGCGATCCAGACGTTCTCGACGCCCGCCGTCACATCATGGCCTCGGGCACGGTGCCCGCCATCCTCGACGCCCAAGATCCCGAAGGGTACTGGGCCCGGCCGGGAGGTGGCTACGCCCCCAGCTACACCGGCACCATGTGGCAGGTCATCTTCCTCGCCGAGCTGGGTGCCGATCCGACCGACGAGCGAGTGCTGCGCGGCTGCGAGTACCTGTTGAGCCACAGCATCGCTTCCAACGGCGGATTCGCGATGGAGCGCCGGCCCCTGCCGAGCAGCGTCGCTCACTGTCTCAACGGCGAGCCCGTTCACGCCCTGCTGAGGCTGGGATTCGGACAGGATCCGAGGGTACAAGGGGCGCTCGACTGGCTCGTCCAGGCCGCTACCGGCGAAGGCGACGTGCGGTACTACCGGTCCGGCACCTCGGGCAGGGTCTTTGCCTGCGGCTACAACCAGCGGCAGCCATGTGCGTGGGGTGCGACCAAAGCCCTGAAGGCGTTGAGCGTCCTGCCTGCGGATCGACGCACGCCGGCAATGGAATGGGCGATCGATGTGGGCGTCGACTTCCTCTTAGGGCGAGACCTGGCCAAGGCCGACTACCCGTACAGCGGCAAGGTCAGCCCGACCTGGTTCTCCTTCGGATTTCCCTTGAGCTATCGGAGCGACATCCTGGAGACTGCGATGGTTCTGGCGGACTTGGGCTACGGGAACGATCCCCGGCTCCGCAACGCGCTACAGTTCATCCTCGACAAGCGGGATGGACATGGCCGCTGGACCATGGAGAAGTCGCTCAATGGCAAGATGTGGATAGATGTCGAGGAGAAGGGCAAGCCCAGCAAATGGGTGACCCTGCGGGCATTGCGCGCTCTGGGGGCTGGCCGTGCTCCCGACCCCGGAGCCGCCGGGTAGGGCGGGGGAGCGGAACAGGAGGAAGTCGTCCATGAACTTCTCAGAGTCGGACATCATCTGCTTCGAGCGCGCTATTCAGCTTGCCCTGGAGGCCGAGCAGCTGGGCAATCTGCCCATCGGGGCTGTGATTGCCCTCGATGGAGCCATCATCGCCGAGGGGAAGAACGGAATCTGGTCTCCGAAGCTGAGCCTCCATCGCCACGCGGAGACGGAGGCGCTTCGCCAGGTGCCCGAGCATCTATTGGAGCGCTCTCGTGAGATGACCCTCTACACCACCCTCGAACCGTGTCTCATGTGTACGGGGGCCATTCTGCTCCACCGGATCGGGCGGGTCCTTTACGGCTCTGCGGATACCTATGGCGGCGGTGGTACCGTCTTCGGGCACATGTCCACTTACTTCGAAGAACGCCTGTCCGAGACCGAGTGGCGCGGCCCGGCGTACCCCTCCGTGTGTGACGCGCTGTTCGAGCGCGCCATGGCCCTGGAGGAGCAGCGCAGGGCCCTTGAGGAGAGTGCCGACCCCTGACGCCGCTCTCTGAACCAGGGATGGTCTGGAGTGCGCCACGGAGCCTGCGGCGTGGCGCCGCTGAACTGCAGGCGCAGTAGTGCCCAAGGGCGGGCCGCCCGCTGCACTTCGCCTTCGGCTGCTAGCCAGCCCCACAAGGAGCGGGACTACGAGCGTGAGGTCGGTTCGTAGTGCGCAACAAAGCGGAGCGGCGTAGCGCCGCTACGGCGCAGCAGGACACGCCTCCATATGCAGGTACCGCCGACACTCCTCGTCCGTCAATGCCCGCGTAACCCGCGACTTGGCCAGCTCGACCAACTCTCCAATGGGGAGGATGTAAACCCGTGCCGTCCCGTCGTAGCTGCACGTGGCCAGCCGTGTCCCATCCGGGCTGAAGGCCAGATTGGTGATCTCGCCGGTGTGGCCTGTCAGGCTCAGCAACTCCTCGCCGGTGATTGCATCCCACAACTTCGCGGTACTATCAGCGCTGCCCGTGGCCAGTCGCGTCCCATCGGGGCTGAACGCGAGACCCCATACGGCGGCGCGGTGGCCCGTTAGCGTTAGGAGCTCCTCGCCGGAAAGGGCATCCCATAGCTTGATCGTGTTGTCCCACCCGCAAGTGGCCAGGCGTGTCCCATCGGGGCTGAAGACGGCCTGAGCCAGCGTGGCCGCGTGGCCCGACAGCGCGAGCAATTGCTCGCCAGTAGCCGCGTCCCAGACCTTGGCCGTCTCGTCCTGGCCGCCGGTGGCCAGCTTCGCGCCATCTGGACTGAACGACACACCCCAGATCCCCCCTTCGTCGCCCGCGATGCTGACCAACTCCTTGCCCGAGGCTATGTCCCATATCCTCGCCGTGCCGTCCTCCCCAACCGTGGCCAACCGAAGACCGTCTGGGCTGAAAGCAAGATGGTTGACCCAACCCGTGTGACCGGACAGCGTGTGGAGCTCGTCTCCCGAGGCCGCGTCCCACACTTTCGCCGTTCCATCATCACTGGCCGTGGCCAGGCGAGTGCCATCTGGGCTGAATTGGGCGCAGCCGATCCAGTCCGAGTGCCCGTCAAGGGCAAGCAACGCCTCGCCCGACGAGGCGTCCCAGATTGTTGCGCCTTCGCCTACGATGGCCAACCGTGTCCCGTCCGGGCTGTATGCAATGTCGCCCAGGTCTCCCGGGGGCTCCAGGGTAAGCCACTCCCGGCTGGGGGTTATGTCCCACAGCTTGGCAGTCTGGTCCCGGGCGGCGGTTGCCAGGTGTGTGCCATCCGGGCTGAAGGCAACGCTGATGACCCGCTCCTTGTGACCGGCCAGGGTCAGCAACTCCTCGCCGGTGGCGGCGTCCCACACCTTCGCTGTCCCATCCGGACTTGACGTGGCCAGTCGCGTTCCATCGGGACTGAAGTGGATGTCCCAGATCTCGCTCGTGTGGCCAGCCAGGGTGAGCAGCTGCTCGCCAGACGAGGCGTCCCACACTTTGGCTGTCGAGTCCGAACCCCCCGTGGCAATGCGCCTGCCATCAGGGCTGAAGGCCGCTGCGTCCACGTAGGGATCGTGAGCCGCAATCGTCAACACCTCCTGTCCTTCGCCGGCGGCCAGCGATTCTTCTAGATCCCACACCTTCAGCATCCCGTCCTCGGTGCCGACGGCGAGGAGCTTCCCTTCTGGATCGAAGGCGATGCCAGTGAAGACCTCCTCACCCTTGAGGCGGAGCAACTCCTCTCCGGAAGCGCTGTCCCACACCCTGGCAGTCCCGTCCCCGCTGGACGTGGCGATGCGCACTCCATCTGGGCTGAAGGTAGTGTGCCATACCCTGTCCCCGTGACCAGAGAGGGTCATGAGCTCCTGACCGGCGGCAGCCACTGGTGGTTCCAGGTCTGTGTCGAGCAGCGCAGATGCATCCCAGATCTTGACCGTGCCGTCACGGCCGCCTGTGGCGATGCGTGCACCGTCTGGGCTGAACGCGACGCTGTAGACCCAGCCGGAATGCCCTTCCAGAGTCAGCAGTTCTTCTCCGGATAGAGCGTCCCACACTTTCGCCGTCCCGTCCCAGCTGCTGGTGGCCAGGCGCGTACCGTCCGGGCTGTACGCGACGTCCTGAACCATGTCGGTGTGGCCCACCAGGGTCCGTCGGACGCGGGACTGGAGAATCGCTTGGTGCAACGCGTTCTCCGCCTCGCGTGTGACCGTCCCGTCCTCGGAACTGGTGGCCGACACTGCCTGCAGCGCCAACAGGACGCTGAGCTCCGGATCCACAGCCAGAGTGCTGATTGCCGAAGCGGCCCACTCCCGCGCAGTCGCGAGGCGGGTCTCCCGCTCGGCACGGACGCTTTCGGCCTCAGCCGTTGCCTTGGCTTCCAGCGAATCTACCACCGCGGTACTGCGAACCGCTACCTCGGTGGCCCGCGCGTTCGCCTGCCCCACAGCCTTCCGTTCCTCGGCCGTGGCCCGCCGCCACTGCTGGCCGGCCAGTAGCGCCAGCGCTATGGCGACGACCAGGCCGCCGGCAAGTCCCATGATGACCTGCCTCCGACGCCGCTGGCGCTGCCTCTCTCTCGCCCGGGCTAACTCCTGCGACGCTTCAAGAAACTCGCGCTCCAGAGGGTTGGGCTCGTCGGCGTGCTGCGCGATCCACTCGCCCGCGGTGGCGAGCCGCGCCCCGCGATACAGTTCGCCGGGCTCGCGCCCCAATCGCTCCCATTCGAGTGCGGCCTCGGTCAGGTGTCGGTGGGTGCGCAGCCCCTCGCGGTCCTCTTCCAGCCAGCCCCGCAGGAGCGGCCACTCGCGGATGAGGGCCTCGTGGGCGACTTCAACCGTTTTCTCTCCTGTGGTGATGAGCCGGGCGTCGGCCAGCGTCTTGAGGACTGCCTCAACCATCGGCCCCTCCTCCGCCGTGCGCACCAGCTCCCTCGGCGCCACGCGGCGGCGGGTGTCCTGCGTCCCCTCCTCACCCAGCTCGGTTAGCCGGAGAAAGATGTTGCGGGCGACGGTCTGCTCCTGGGGGGAGAACTGGGCGAAGACGGTGTCCGCCGTCTGGGCGATGGCGCCCGCCACGCCACCCGACTCGGCGTACCCGGACAAGGTCAGCGTGCGCCCTCGCCTGCGTTCCCAGGTCTCCACCAGCGCGTGAGATAGCAGCGGCAGCGCTCCTGGCTCGCCGGCCACGTCCGCGACGATGGTGTCAGTTAGCCCTGGCTCCAGGCGCAGACCGACCCGCTCGGCGGGCCGCTCAATGGCCTGGCGCAACCCGCCCTCATCCAGGGGCCCGACCAGCACGCTGTCCGCCAGGCTGGCTGCCAGGGCGGGGTAGTCGGCGCAGCGGCCGTAGAAGTCGGCGCGGATGGTAGGCACCACCACTGTCCGGCCCTCCTCGGACCCGACTGCGTAGAGCAGGGCTTCGATGAAGCGCTGCCGCTCCCCCTCGTCCCGGCATAGGGCGAAGACCTCCTCGAACTGGTCGACGATCAGTAGCAGTTGCACACCCTCTGCTTTCTCCACCAGCGCCTGCTTGATGGCCAGGTGCAGGCCGCGAGGGTCCTGTTCCATCTCGCGCAAGAGCGATCCAGCCGTGTAGCCGTTGAGCAATGCGATGCGGACAGCCAGCTCCTCCAAGGGGTGCGTCCCGGGCGTGAGCACCAGCGTCTGCCAGTCACGACTGCCAGGCAGTGCATCACCCCAGACGGCTGGCAGGAGGCCAGCCCGCACCAACGACGACTTGCCGCTGCCCGATGGTCCCACCACCGCCAGGAAACGGGTGCCTGCTAGCCGCGCCGTCAGCTCGGCCACCAGCTCCTCCCGCCCGAAGAAGAACTTGGTGTCCTCCGCCTCAAACGCTGCCAGGCCCTTGTACGGGCAGGGGACGTCGGCCGGAGGCTCTTCGTCCACCTCGCCGGCCACCGTCAGCTCGGCGAGCGGAGCGCCTACCCGCTGGCGGTGCAGGATCAGGTTCGTCTTGACCAACTGCTGGCGCTGAAGCTCGAGCTGCTCCCGCTGGAGGGCAAGTTGTAGGGCCTGGCGAGCCCGGAGCTCGGCCAGCGTGTCTTGCACGCCTGCTAACATCCAGCGGAACTCGCCGAACTGTGTTCCCAGGTCCCCTAGTCCTCCGGCTAGGGCCTCTTTGATCTTTCCCGTGGCCGTCGTCAAGGCCACTTCCACAGCGTGCACCGCCTGCAGCAGCCGGCCGGTGTCAGCCCGCAGGGCGGCCGCCGTCTCGCCGCCCGCCTGCCATTGGGCCAGCAACGCCTCACCGAGCAGCGCCCGGATCTCGCCCACGCCGGCTGTCTGACCGGCGCGCTGTCTGGCCGGTAGCCGGCCGGCAAACTCGGTTATGAAGGACCGGAGTGTGGCCGCCCCCAGTTCGCCCAGCACGCCCAGGTTACCCTCCAGCGCCCCGGATTCGGGGTCCAGGTCGCCCTGCAGCGCCGGTAGCAAGACGGCGGTCAGCAATCCCACGGCAATACCACCTGGCTCCAGTGCGGCGAGCTGGCTTCCTTCCTCTTCCACCGCCCGGCGAACCGACTGTCCGGAGAGCGTCCGCGGCGGGGGGAACTCGTGCCACGGGAGCTGCGGATGGTCCAACTGATAGAGTTGTTGGGGTGCGCTCACGTTCTTGAGCAGGTGCTGGCCCAAGTCGCGGAGAGCAGCGCCTGAGGGGAGGGGGGTGGCATCGGTCACCTCCGGGGTGAGCAACACCTGCCCGCCCCAGGCAGCCGACATCACCCGGGCGGTAGCGTTGACCGGCGGTCCGAAGTAGTCGCCGTCTGCAGTACCTGCAGATGCGCGAAACTCCGCCTCCCCGGCGTGGAGGCCGGCGCGGATGCGCAGCTCGCCGATGCCGCCCCACGCTTCTGCGGCGAAACACCTCTGCGCCTCAATGGCGCAGCTAATGGGCTCGCCGTCCTCGAACGCGGCCGTGACGCCGTCACCCGTGTGTTTAGTGATCCGGCCGCCAGAGGCCTCGATTGCCTGCCGCAGGATGGCGTCGTGGCGAGAGATGACCTCACCCATCTCGGCCGTGTGCTCCTCCCACAGCCTCGACGAGCCTTCAATGTCCGTGAAGAGGAAGACGGGCATGTTGACCTCCCTTCTTGCCAGGTTTCTCGAGAGCGGGAGAGAGTAGCTTTTCTCCCGGGCAGAACGGCTATAGGCGGACAACAACGCGTCAACGTTCTGCAACGAGGGCTGCAGAGTGGGCCGGCTGCAAGTGGGGAGGCAGACCATCGCGCGACAAGCGGTCCTTGGTGAGGTATTCGGGGATAGGCTGACGAAGCGCGCTCCGTTTTCCTCCCTCGGCGATCGCAGTCTATCATATGGGACAGGCTGTGTCAACCCCGCGGTAACACCTTGTGTGAGTGAATGCGGTCCTTGACAATACCAGCTTGCCGTATTACACTTCAGAGATATCATGGATCTGCTTGGGTGATCTGCGCGTCTCCTGGCCGAATCTCTCGCTGCCACCACTGCGGCGTTCAGATCGACCGGTCACGATCTTCCCAGGACTACAGTGACCTTCGCGCGTGCGAGTCGGCGAGAAGGCATATCAGCTCCTCAAGGAGAAGGTGGTCGCCCTGGAACCTCCACCTTCTGTCCTGATTGACTGACCTGCACTGATGCAGGAGCTGGAATCGGTTGGGACGCCGACCAGGGAGCGCGTTGTACCGGCTCGACTCCGAGGGTCCGGCTGCCATCGTCCTTCGCCGCGGGACGTCCGCGAATGACATCAGCATCCCCGGCCTCCGGAAGGCTCTCAAGCTACGAATTGCCCTGGAGGGCTTCTGTGCTCGCTTTGCCGCTCGATGGATCACAGGACAG
>JASFVG010000129.1:0-10896 GCA_050049955.1 Anaerolineae bacterium
ACGTCGGAAACTTGACCCAGGCGTGGGCTGAGTGAAGGTAGGCCTGGCCGTTGGTGCCACCGGTGTCCGTGTCACTGTTTACCATGCCCACGTAATGCGTCCGGGCCCCGGCGTCGTCGCACTTGTCGGGGTCGTCGGTCCAGTTGTCCCGGTTCCACAGGGCCAGGAGC
The DNA here is from genome assembly GCA_050049955.1 of Anaerolineae bacterium. Classification (GTDB taxonomy): domain Bacteria; phylum Chloroflexota; class Anaerolineae; order B4-G1; family B4-G1; genus SKLM01. The sequence continues at coordinate 171 of JASFVG010000129.1, forward strand.
ACCTTCCACCCATCGCTGTTGAGGACTCCGTTGCCCGATAGCTCGTACGGGCCGTAGCAGGGGTAGGGGATGATGCCCCACACACACGTCTCGAGCTCGGCGACGTCACTGCTCATACTGAAGACCCAGACGTCGGATATGGGCCAGAGGCGCTTCATCAGGTCGACCATCGACCCAAAGTGAGGGCTCTTGGTCGAGACGTTGGGCTTGTGGGTCCTCACGGGCACGAAGACCTGGCAGACCGGGGCCCTCTCGACGAAGGTGAAGTTGCCGGTACGGGTGTTGTTCGCGAGCTTGGTCTCCAAGTACGTCCTCCGCCAGTCGATCTCGGCCGTGAGCCGGGTGGTGCCTGCGGTGATCCAGCTACTGGGGAGCTTGAATAGCCAGCCATCGTCCTCATCCGCCCGGCTATAGGTCTGGCCCTTCGACAAGGATTGGGTGCCGTTGACGGAGAATAGGGGCGAGCCGGGCAGCGCGGCGCCACCCCGGGTCCCTTTGAGGCGGCACTCGACGGCGTTCGCGTCCTGGCCCTCGAGGAGCTGGCCATAGACGCGGACGTAGGTGGGTTTCTTCGCCACGAGGGGCACGGTGTTGCCGAGGTTCTGGACGGCCTGGGTCACCTCCCAGGCGTCGGCAGAGAAGTCGCGGAGCAAGCCCTCTAGGTCGACCTCCAACCGGTAGGGCTGCGTGGCGCTGTAGTCGTTGGCCCCGGCGGGCACAACGGCCACCCGCCACTCACCCGGCCCGTCGTGCACGGTCCCGGCGAGCTTCTCACTCGAGGTGCCCGATGTGTACGCCCCGAGGGCGTAGTTCCCGTTGGGGTCATAGAGCTTCAGGTCGTAGTTGGCCGGCAGGTTGTCGAGCGTGATCGTCATCGTCACGGTGGACGTCGGCGGCAGCGAGAACTTGTACCAATCCTGGTCCCCCGGCGGACAGATGTAGCCGGCATGCTGGTTGATGATGCCGGCCTCGCGATAGCTCGGCGCGATGGCGTCGGCGAGGGCGAAGTCGGGCCCGGCCTCGTCCGGCTTGTTGCACGCCTCCACGCTCAGTGTGTACGGCTGCGAGTAGCTCCAGTCTGTCGCGTCCTTGCCGAAGACCGCGATGCGCCAGTCGCCGGTCTCGTCCGAGTAGGTGCTGAGATACTCTCCGTAGCTGGCGATGGTCCTAATGGAGCAATCGGCGATGGTGCCGCTCGGCCGGTAGAGACACATGTTGTAGTCGGGCGCGGGGATGCCGGGGGGAAAGCCTGGCGGCACCTCCATGCCAATGACCATATACTGGGTATTGGTCGCCGAGAACTTCCAGAAGTCCTCGTCGCCGCTCGGACAGACGTACTCGACCACGTCGGTGAAGAGACTCATCGTGCTGGCCGCCCCAAAGGTGTCGCCCGCGCCGTCGGGCTGGGGGCATCGGGAGGTCGCGGTCGGCGTCGGGGTTTGGGTGGGTATCGGCGTGGGCGTTTGGACCGGGCCGGAGGGTACCACGTCAAGCACCAAGCGTGGGCAGGTGGTTCCCTCGCTGCTGGAGAAGACGCGGCGCCAGTAGGAGCCTGTCTCCGGCCCCCGGAGCTCGATGCCCCGGTTCTCGCGGGTTCCGTCTAGCCAGCCCTGGACCAGGGAGCCGATGTCCCACGTGACGGCACCCGCGGTCGTCCCCACCGTGGCCTGGGCCTCTGCGGTTGACACGACCATGGGCTGATCGGTCCACGTGACAACCATCTCCTCCCAATCTTCCTCAACCTCGTACAGATCGAGCGGTGCCGACGCGAGGCCCGCGGCGGACGCCAGGGTGGCCTCAAGGTAGGCACTGTTGACCGTCGACCCGCCGGGCAGCCATTCGAGATCGAAGGTGATCAGAGCCCGGCTGACGGCCGCCTCTCCCGGGCCGAAGCCGTTGCCAACGCTCAACTCGGGATCCGCCCCGAAGTTGGTGAGAGGCTCGCCCTGGTGTACCCAGGTGTCGGCAGCGGCACAGAAGCTGGTGACGAGCGATCCACCCGGCGTGGCGGTGGGCGTGGCCGTGGGGGTCGGCGTTGGAGTCGCTGTTGCCGTGGACGTGCTTGTGGGCGTAGGCGTGGGCGTGGGCTGGCCGCAGGCCTGGACGCTCACGTCGTCCACGCGGAAGGTGGTCGGCGACTCGCCATCCGTCCGGACGAGGAACGTCACCCAGACCTGCTCTTGGCCCGCGTAGGCGGTGAGGTCGAGCACCTCCTGCTGCCACGGCTGCCCGGGCCTCTGAACCGTCAAGGTGCGAAGAACCTCGGCTTCCTCATCCCATTGGATGATCACGTCGATGGCATCCCCTGGCTGGTCGGCGTCACCCTCACCCAGCCACCAGAAACTCCACTGGACAGGGTCGGCGGAAGCCGGGATGGAAACTTCCTGGAACAGCTCCCCTGTGGCACCGTTGACCCCGCCCAACTGGGCGCCATAGGTGCTATCGCGGCCTGTACCGAGTTCCACATGGCCGATGGCGCCCCAGGGCCAGAGCGATGCGCTCTCGAAGTCACCGTTGGACAGCAGCTCCCCGCAGTCGGGCAGCAGAGTGGCGGTCGGTGTGGGTGTCGCCGTTGGTGTGGCGCTCGAGGTCCCCGTGGGCGTGGCTGTAGGCGTTGGCGTTGCTGTCGACGTCCCTGTAGGCGTCGCGGTCGGTGTGGCGCTCGAGGTCCCCGTGGGCGCTTCTGTGGGCGTGGGGGATGGTGTGGCTGTCGGGGTGGCGGTAGGGGTGGCGCTGGGTGTGGCTGTCGCCGTGGCGGTAGGGGTGGCGCTGGGCGTCGCGGTGGGTGTGGGGGTCGGCGTGTCCTCCTCCGGTCTCCGATCCCAGAACTTGTTGCCCGTCAGCGTCTTCTCCCCGATGGGGCTCCGGTACTCAATCCAGTCGTCGGTCCTCACCTGTCCGTCGACGCTGGTAGCGCCATCCGACTCGTAGCCTGTCGGGTTCGTCTCCGCGATGCGGTAGTACTCCCATGCCCCGTCGTCGTCGTAGACGGTCAGGCCGTACCAGCCATTGGCGAGGGTTGTGGTGCTGCGAATGAAGGTGCCGGGATCCGGGTAGGAGTTGTTCGCGCCGTAGACGGACACGACGACGTCTTCAAGCGGCTCGACGTTCGGCGGTTCGAGGCCGGTCACACCGTCGTAGACGCGGCCGCTGAAGGTCCACTCATCGGCGGGTCCCAGTATCCCCTGAACCATCCCCGGGTCATCGTGGGCCACAGCGGTCCGCGGCGTTGGATCTGTGAGAAGCCCGGCTACCAGCAGAGCGGTTACTGCCAGGACGCCGATAATCGCGGCGGACGTTCGTCGTTGCATTCCTCATCTCCTCGGTATTGGCTTCGTGGACGGGGCTACGCCGCGCCGGCGTGGCAACCTAGTCGCGAGTATACCGCAGGCGTTTCTAGCTTGTCAAGGACGGACTGAGGCCTACACTGAGATGCACAGAGGAGGCACAGAGATACACGGAGGTCGGGGGAGACTTCCGAGGTTTCGGACGGTGCCCCGGCCGGAAGCCGCCTGCTCAATCTGCCGGCCCCCTCGCGGCCCTGTCGGACGCGAAAACCTCGGAAGTCTGGAGTAGGCTAGAGACGCAAACGCAGGGTCAGGGGCAGGTACACGTCAAACGGCTCGACGGTGATGTAGTCTACCTTGGCCTCCGTGTCCGCGCCTCCCGGGCCGGCGATTGAGAGCGTTACTGAGTAGGTCCCCACTGCGCAGTAAGCGTGCGTTGGGCTCTCGAGGGTGCTCGTCAGGCCATCTCCGAACCGGCACAGGCGCCTCAACCATTTCCGTCAGGTCGGCTCCGTGCCGCCGACCACGCTCCAATCGGATAAGGCAAGGCGTTCTTCAGGGCCTGTCTTCCCGAGTTCCGGCATCCGCTCGTCGTCGTCCGGGCGGGGCGCTACCTCGGTCGAGTGATCGAATCGACCCCGTCTAGTACTCAGCGGATCGATCAATCCACGCAGCGTGTGGCCAGCTCACTCACCCAGGTACTCGCCCCATGCCAGGTCGTCGTGCAGGGCGACGAAACCCTCCGAGAAGTAGTAGGCCAGGTCCTGGCGCCCCTGGAGATGGTAGCCGAAGAACGCAACAGCAAAATGCGCCATGCGGGCCTTCATGTCAGGGTCGTATACCATCAGATGGTCCTCGCCGACGAAGGAGATCAGCGCCCTGTCGGGCGTGCCCAGGTGCTCGAGTATCAGCAGGTTCTCCCGATACCAGATATCCCCGGTAGACACGATCATCAGCGTGGGGCGGTCGACGGCTGCCAGTCCCTCTTCTCCGAACAACAGCCACCCTTCCCCTGCCATCGGTAGCGCAGCCCGGATGCGCGGATCAGTCATGGGCTGCCACAGCCCGTCCTCGCTGGTGACGATGGCCTCCCCGGCGTGGGCAGCGAATGCTTCCCAATCATCGGCTAGGGCGCACTGGTACCTGCCAGGAAGCACCGAGAGAACGGCTTCGGCCGTGGCGTTGGCAGCCGCACACTGAGCCCGATAGAACTCGGGGTCAACACGGGCCCCGCTTAGGGCCAGTGCGTTGTAGCCGTCAAAGGAGTACCCGATGACTCCGCAGCGTTGGGCGTCGATCATGCCCTCCAGTTCCTGCGGGGGATTGGCGCCCACCCGGTCGAGCGCAAACAGAATGTCGAGCGGCTGTTCGATCAACTCGGCGGTGTACTCGTCCCACGTGTCGATCCGCGTGACACCGGCCCAGACGAAGCCGTGGGTGATCACGTCCAACGCAAGGGTGGAACCCATCTTCGCCGAGCTGAGGATCAGGGGGTAGGGTGCGGCGCCTCTATCCGGTTCTGCGTCCCTGATGGCCCGCTTCCCAGTTGTACCTTCAGGCCACACCGCCGGATACCACACTCTCACACCCACCTCGCGCCCATCGCGGGTGGCGTCGTGTGAGGTGAACTCGCGAACACCTACACGATATGGACCGGGCTCTGAAAGCGGCAGTGGGATTGGCTCCGGGGCGACGCCAACACCGGCAACAGGGCCGGCGGTAGGCGGCACGGTCGCCGTGGGCGGAATGACCCCCGGCGGGGCGCACGTCACCAACATACAAGCGAGCGCCAGTCCGAGCGTGACGCGGACAGGCTGCCTCAGCACCATCGGTCTCACTCCCCTCTCTTCGGGGCCTCCGAGATGAAGCGGGAAGCCAATCCTATTCTGGGGCGACGACGCAGCCGAGCGTACCATCCAGCCGGGCGCCTGCCCTTCCGGAACAGATCCCTTCAACATAGTGGGCAGGAAGACGCGCCCCATAGGGGTGACGCGAAGGCCGGCGGGTAGGTGGCCTCCTTCTGGTCGGCGGTCGGAGTCCGGCTCCGCGCCAATCACCGGCTATGCTAGCTACCTCAACCTGTCACCTTGGGGCAAACCCCTCAGATCACTCGGAGCAAGCTTGTGGCCTACCCATCCCGCGTCACCAGGGGCAGGTAGACGTTCAACGGCTCGACTGTGATGTAGGCCGGCTTGGTATCCGTGTCCATGCCTCCCTGGCCGGCGATGGAAAGCGTCACCGTGTAGGTCCCCACTGCAGTGTAGGTATGAGGTGGGCTGTCAAGCGTGCTCGTAAGGCCGTCGCCGAACTGCCACACGCTGTCCGTGTAGTCGCCTGTGGAGGAGTTGTTGAACGCAACGGTCAGCGGGACGAGCCCGGAGGTAGGCGCGCCCACGAAGTCCGCAACCACGGGCTCGTAGATGGTCACGACATGCGTGCTCGTGACGGCCCCCCCTACATTCTGGGCTGTGACGGTTATGGTCTTGGTGCCCGTGGAGGCCCAGGTGAAGGTCACTGTGTCGGTCACGGACAGTCTTTCGACATGTGCCACCGCCGGATGTCCTGTCGCCTGCCAGGTGTACGTGATCGGCACGGTGACGCTGAGCGGGTCGACAGTGGCGGTAAAGACGTAGGTGGTGTCGACTAGTCCCGTCGTCGGGCCGCTGATCTGGGCTAGCGTAGGCGACACAACGGGGCTGATGCGGAGGATGACGGGGTAGTCCTTCACCAGCAGGTCGTCGTTGACCAAGGCGCCATCCTCCTCGGTGGCGATGATCGGCTGCTCGAAGCTGTGGAGCACGTCGATGGCCTTGACCGTGTGGTCGGTGAAGCCTGGGAGGGTGAGGGTGGTTGTGATCCCGGGGTCGAACTCCGCGGCGATGCCATCGGTCCAAAGCGCAACCAGCCAGTTGTCGTTGGGCAGCGCAAAGGTATAGCTCACCGTATTCGTGACCGTGGTTTGAATCTGGAAAGGAAGAGTTGCGGGCGCGGCGCCCGCCACGGCGGTAGAGAGATTGTAGAGCGCATTGCCCGACCCGCCATGAAGGGTCACCGCTATGCCCTTGCCCAGGTGCATCACGATAGCGCGGCTGGCGTACTTGGCAGCGACGGTTGGACTGTACTCCCAGGGCTGATCGGGTGTGGAGGTCCCCGTCCTCCACCAGGTCAGCTCGTCCACCTGGTATTCTCCATCGAAGCCGTGGGCTGTGGCCACGTCCTTGATCTCTTGCACCAGCGATGGGTACGCATACCAATAGTCGCGCGTTGCCTCGTACTCAGGAGACTCCGAATAGAAGGGGTGCCAGGATACCACGTCCACCAGGGGCATGATGTCGGACTCTAGCATAGTGAACAGGTAGTCCTGGGCCAGCTGTGACCGCAGAAGCGAGATCGCCCCGACCACGATCCTCGCCTCCGGATACTCCTCGCGGATCACAGGGACCGTTTGCTCCACAAGGTCGATGTAGTCGCCCACCTCAATCCACTTGGTGCACAGCGATGTGACGTCGGGCTCATTCCACATCTCATAGTACTCAACGCGGTCCTTCAAGTTGCTGACGATGAACGCCACGAAGTCGAGGTAGTTGTCTATCTCCGCCTGCGTCTTGAATCGGGGACAGGGCAGACCCTCTCCGCCGGGATAGGTCTCCTTGTCCCAGAACGTAAGGATGTACTTCATCCTGATGCCGTTATCGGCCATCCTGGTGAACACGGCGTCCCACTCTGTGGGAATGGAGAACTCGGGTCTGTCCCAGAATACGGGCTCAGGTTCTTGATGGTTGATGGCCACCCGGGCCCGCTTTAGGCCGAAGGCATAGAGCCATTGATCGAGGGTGCCCGGGTTCTTGGCCCCGATGAAGGGACCACCCATGCGGTTGTCGAGCAAGTCGCGGGATTGCCTGGTCCGAAAGCGAGTTGCCGCCCGTTCGTTGCCGCGTTGCAGCGTCAACGATCCAGCCGGCGCCGAGGTGGGCAGGGAGAACTCGCTGGTAGTGCCGTCAAGGTCGGTGACTGTGGCTGTCAAGTGGGGGCCGATGAGTGGGGCTCCCTTGCTGAGAGCGAAAGCCCCAGTTCTATCCGCTGTGGTCTGGCCCTCGAAGTGCGCCCCCTCGTCTTCGCTATCGGAGAAGATCTCAACCTTGCAGTCGGGGCACGTGATGCCCGTGACGGTACCCGCCTGCAGGTTGAACTCGAAGAGGGTGGGCTCGGTGAATATGAGGGTCCACCACAGATTGATGCCATAGTCGCCATTGTGGTGGATGCTGTTCCGGGTGATGGTGTTCCCCAAGCGGTCGGGACCTTCGACCCTTACGCCGTGCAGGTCGTTATAGGCAATGACGTTGTCGGGTCCCACCGTATTGTCCCCGGCACCCTGGCTGAAGGAGACGCCACAGCTATGGTTTCCCAGGGGGTCTTGTCCGCTCACGTCGGTACCGATGGTATTGCCCCCAACGACGTTGCCGGTACTCTGACTCCCCTCAATCCCCACACCGTCTCCACCGTTGTCGGCGATCAGATTGCCGATGATCTGGTTATGGCTGCATCCGTCACCAATGTAGATGCCATTGTAGCGGTTACCCCAGGCCGCGGTACCACTCGGGTCACTACCGATGGTATTGCCTGTGATCGTGTTGTATGATGAGTAGCCCAGCCCGATGCCCACGTTTCCGTTCCTGCTGACCAGGTTACCCTGACCTAGCGGAGCGGCGCCGACACTGCGGTCCCCGCCGATCGTGTTGTCCCGGCTGCCCGAGTGTAGACCGATGCCCTGTCCCGGAAAACCGACAATCTGCAGCCCCTGCACGGTGTTCCCATCGGAGGTCATCTCTAGACCGAACACCCAGGTGTCGGTCGGGATGGTGCTGCCATCCAGGATGACCCCGGCATTGCTGCCATCGATGGTCAAGTTGCCCTGGTCGATCAGCGGCAGGGCGCTGGCGACGGAGATGGTGACCGGTGCGGTGGGCGGGAAAACTGTCGAGTGGAAGGTGATGGTGTAGCCACGGTACGCCTCCTCCAACGCCTGGCGCAGGGTGCCGGCGCCGCTGTCGGCGGTGCTGGTGACGACGATGGTCTCGGGCTCACGCGCGGGTGCCGAGAACTGGCTGGTGTTCCCGCTGCTATCAGTGGCGGTGGCCGTCAGGTGGGGCCCAATGAAGGGCGTTCCCTGGGTGAAGGTGAACGTGCCGGAGCCATCTGCTGTGGTTTGCCCCTCGTAGATCGCCCCCTCGTCGCTGCTGTCGGAAAAGAGCTCGAGGGTGCAGTCGGAGCAGGCCGTGCCTGTCGCGGTGCCCGCCACCAGATCGAAGTCCGTGATGGCCGGGGCAGCCAGCTCGGTATTGGCGCCATCAGACAGCCTGATGCCCATCCCATCGTTGTCGAGGATGCTGTTCTGGCTGATGGTGTTGCGCAGGGTCTCCGGGTTCTCCGCATCTATGCCAGAGCCGCCGTTGTAGGCGATCTCGTTGTCAGGACCGATGACGTTCCCATTGGCCCCCTGGTGAAGATGCACACCGGCGTCGTTGAATGCAATCACGTTGTCCGGGCCCAGGACGTTGCCACTGGCGCCCTCGGAGATCTCCACGCCAAAGCGGTTGGCCGAATCTCCCCCACCGAAAAGCTGAGAACCGATCACGTTGCCCGTGATGGTGTTGGAATGCGCCCCCGTGCCCCACATGCCGATGCCGACGTCGTTGCGGCTGGTCAGGTTCCCCTGTCCGTGAGGCCCAGCGCCGACGGCGGGATCACCACCAATCTGGTTGTAGGCACCACCGATGGCGAGGCCCGGGCCGGAGAAGTTGGAGATCTGAAGCCCCTGGACTGTATTTCCACTGGAATTGACTTGTAGACAGGCCACCCAGGTCCCCGGCACGTTGGTGCCGTCGAGGATCACGCCGGCGTCGCTGGCGTCCAGTGTCAGGTTCCCTTGATGGATCTGTGGCAGGGCGCTGGTGAGGGAGATGGTGACCGGGGCGGCGGGCGGGAAGGTGGCGGGGTCGAAGGTGATGGTGTCACCATACTCCGCGTCCTCCAGAGCCTGCCGCAGCGTGCCGTCACCGGCGTCGGCGGCGCTATCGACGACGATGGCGTCCGCCGGAGACGACGGCGGCGGCACGGATGCCGCCAATGCCGCGAAGGAGAGGGCGGTCAGCACCAGGAGAGTCAGCGTCATTCTCCTCATTGGGCACTTCCATTCTATGAGGCAGATATGGCCAGGGTTGGTGACGACGGTTGGGCAGGCGTGCGAGCACTGTGGTGCGATGGATGGGGTGCAAGTTGGGGTCTGTGGCGTCGCCGGTTGAGAGTATACAGCAGGTCAGTCACATCTGTCAATTGCGGGCCGCTAGCAGTCGTGCGTGGCGGGGAAGGGACGAGCAGTCACGCGCTCGCCCCACAGTCTCCCACTTCGGCTGGCTCTTGACGCCTGTCACTCGTGGTAGATCAAACAACCGGCGGACATCGGCCCGGGGGAGTCGACCACCACCGCCAGTTTCGACACCGTCGTCCACGGCCGCACATTGAGAGCTCCCAGATCAGGACTGCCCCTATCTACAGATGCAATGAGCAAGCCTGCTTTCGCTCGCCACCTCCATCGAATAGTCTCAAACGGCGACCTGGCTGCGTGCGGGCCACCACGGCAACCATAACTTCCCTAGCTCCAATTCCCTCGTCACTCCATCGTGGGGCACGAGTCGGAGAAATGCACTCAGGACGCGAAGCGCCCGGGCATATGCAGAATGTGGAGGTTCTTAAGCGGTAGGTTTCGGACACACCCGGCTCCAGCCGGAATGGCGCCGTGGGAATCGGTGACGACCGGGTGATGCCGAAAGCGCCTCTCGAATGGCGTCTCCGAGCACCAAGAACCTAGACTCTCCGCGGTCTGCGGCGCATTGAAGTCGAGTTGCCGATGGAAGGCTTGAGCCTATCGGCCACCTGGCCAAGCTCGTCCGGCTCGACGGGAAGAACCGCGAAGCACCCGGGGGATTGGCCCGCACGGCGGCAGGCACGATCACGACTCGGTTCTCGATGAACTGCTCCAGTTGCTTCCCGATCGTTCGGGTCGACCGGACCTTGCCCTGCTGGATCAGCGCCCAGGTGACGGTCTCCTCACCGAGATGGTTGCGCGCGTGGTCGACGAGCCATCCCACCAGCGCCGAGCCCGCGCCCTGCCGGCGAAACTGGGATGCACAACCAGGCTGTTGATCAAGGCAGACGGCCGCAATCGCCCCTCAAACCGAATCTCGCAAAACCGCGGCAGGCACGCACCGACGCGCCTATCGCCACCGAAGCTCTCTGCCAGGACGCCGACGAAGTGCTGCTCGGTTGCTGGAAGAGCTTCGAACGCGTCGATCTCGCAGTGGGCCGCAGCGCTGATTCGGCCGGTGTCTGGACTGTCGTCCTTCCACCTGGCGAAGCCAAGGCTGTCCCCTGGTTGCAGC
>JASFVG010000130.1:0-10864 GCA_050049955.1 Anaerolineae bacterium
TGAGCGCGGCGAGCCGCGCGTAGAACTCCGGCACCGGCTCCACATAGCCCCGAGGCGGGGCCGGCGGCGGGGGCGGCGGTGCACCGCCCAGCTCCGCGTAGGCCTGCTTGGCGTAGAGGATGGTGTCGTGCTTCAACTCAGCGAAACTCCCCAGCGCTGCGTTGAGCTGCTTGTCGACCCAGGCCACGGACATCATGAACGCCGGATAGCCGTCAGCCGGAACCTCCAGCAGCGGTTGGAAGCAGTAGAGCCAGGAGTTGTAGAGCGTCTCGGTCCACTCCTCGACGGTGAGTCCAGCGAGCCAGGCCTGCATCTTGTCCATCTGCGCGTCATAGTTCTCGTACTCAGTCTCGCCCATCTCGTCCAGGAGTTGGTAGGCACGCTCCGAGCCCATGGCCGCCGGGATGTCGAGCCCCTGCGGCAGGCCACGACGATTGTCCGGCGTGCCCACGTTGCGGTACATCAGCTCGCGGAAGATGTAGGCATCCGGGACGAAGCGCTGGCCCATGAAGCGCATGCCTTTCGTCTCCTCCTCCACATCGTCGGTATCCATGATGACGATGCCCAGGATGCGCGGCGGTGGGAGGAGTTCGGTCTCCTCAATGAACAACTCCAGCTGCGCCTCGTCGACCAGGTCCTCGACGGTGACGTCCTTTCCGTAGACCTTGTCCATCGCCTTCCCGTACTGGAGGACGGTGAGATCGTCGCTGCGACCGACGAAGAAGACGGTGGAGCTGTACAGATCGGCCCAGGGGTCCAGGGCCGGCCGCCCCTTCACCTGCGTCGTGCGCAGCGCGTGCACCAGGAGGACGGCCGAGCGCGTCTCATTCGGCCGGCTGACGCGAAAGGTCATGCGACCGTACCACATCATGCTCTTGAAATAGGCTTTCAGGGCGTCGGTCTTGGTGTAGTGTCCTCGGGGCCGGTACTGTGTATAGTCCTCGCCGTTCATCAGCTCTGGGAAGATGGGCGAGGGGAGCATCCCGGCCGCATCCCCGACCAGGGCGACCTCCGCCTCCACCAGCTCCGCCGCATACGCGGGGACCTCGACGTCCGGATCGAGGACCTTGCTCGCCACCCCAACGAAGGCCACCGTGCGGCGGGCCGGGTCCTCCCAGTCCGTGTCCTGGAGTGCTTGATAGATCTCGTCGGTGCGGGCCAGGAGGGCCGCGTTGAGGTCACGCAGCAGGGGGATGAAGTGCTCCACCTCAGCGGTGCGGAGCACCTTGCTGAACAGCAGGTGATAGACGTGGAGCAGGGAATCGCTGGTCACGAAGATCGGCACGTTGTTGTACCGCGCCTGCTCGTATAGGGTGAAGAACTCCTTCTCACTGCCTGGGCTTACCACGACGCCATCCCTGGCCAGGCGATCCAGCTGCGTCTGTGAGAGCAGGAATGGGTTCTGGACGTTGCTCAGGTCAGCGGCGATCTCCTCGTGATGGATGACGGGCTCGGCCTCCACGGCAGGCTTGTTGAAGGAGGCAAAGACCAGCTCCGTGCTCGGGGCCGGCGTCGACGTGGGCGCGATGGCCGGGGGCACAGCCGTCGCGGTGGGAGGCACCCGTGTCTCCGTCGGGGGTACGGTGGTCTCGACCGGCGGCTGGCTCGTCTCCGTCGGCCGTTCCGTGGTGGCACTCGGCACCAGGGTCGAGGGCGGCGTGTCTGCGGGCTGGCGGGCACACGCGACCAATACGCTGCTGACAGCCAATACGACAGTAGCGCGACGGGTGAGTTGCATCGCCGGTACCCTCCTCGTCTTCCAGTGCGGTACGTAGCACCATCCGCTGGCCGCGTTCCTCACGAGCGGCGCGGTTGGCGGGACGGATCTGCGGCAATCATACCGCAGTTTGCCCGGCCCCGCCAGACTGGCGGCCATGCACGTACCCACCCGCGGCCACGCCGGGGAAGACGAAGCCCCGCGCTTCTTCGTTAGGGGAAGGGCCTGAGGGGCGACGAGGACACGGGACGTCGACCAGCCCGACCACTATGCGGGCGGCAAGGTCGGTGGGATCACCTCGGGTGACGCGCCTACTGGCGCAAAGGCTGCCTGGCGAGTCGGAGGAGTCTGCGCGCCGTCAAGGTGTACCACGCGACGTTGAGAAGCCCACCCACCATGGCCGGTATCAGGGCCACCTCTTGCGACCCGGGCACGAAGGATGCCAAGATGTCGTAGATCAACAGCAGGCCAAACCCCAGCGCGCCCGCGGCAGCCGTTGGCCTACTGAACACCCGGCCCCGCCACATCACGACCGAGATCATGATCCCCGCAACCTCTGAGAGGAAGAACCCGAGGAAGGTGCCGGGCACGTGGCTTTCGCCAACGGAGAGCATCGCCTGCCCGGCGGATTCCAGGATCATCCTCTGGGCATCTGTCGTCGCCGCCGCGTACTGGCGGCTAAGATCGAGCATCGCCAAGGCCCGATTCGTCGCCAGGAAGACGGCCAATCCGATGGTGGAGACGATCAGGGCCAGCGCTGCTGACAGTCGGTTGCCTTGACAGTGCGCTCCGTACAGAGCCAGCCACACCGGGATGCCCAGGACGGTGAAGATCAGGTTCATGAGGCCCAGGTTGCGCAGCCCTATGAACCAGTTGTCCTGCAGAAGCTCGAACCAGTCGACGACTGTCTCGGCTGAGGTACTCCCACCAGGGAGAAACGTGATGCCCATCTCCGCGACCACGACCACAACGGCTATCAGCCCGGCCACGCCACCTAGTCTGAACACCCGCCTCCACTGTGCATCTGTTGATGCAGTATCCGTCTGGTCCATAGTCCCTGACTCCTCCAGATTCCGAGCTCTGTATTGAGCGTCACGCCCGTTTCCGCCGCCTCCATTGTGTCTCGTTTGCCGAGTGGATCCAGCCCCGCAGCCGGCAAGGTAAGGGCCCGAGGCGACTGCCTATTCGCGCCGGGCCACACCCCGTAGGAACAGCCCGAAGGGAACGAAGCAGATCAGCCCCATGGCCGTAACCACCACGGTATCGACAGGCTGAAACGGCGCACCGGTCAGCAGCGGCTGCAAGAGCAGTACGGCTATGAGACCGATGAAGGACATGCTGGCCTGAAAGAGCAGGCCGGTGCCTGCCACGTAGCCCAGCGGCTCTCGGCGCCAGAGTAGCACGCCCCCGAGAATCCACGCTGGAGCCGTGACGGCGTCGGCCACGTGCAACGCACGCTCCAACTCGGTGATCCCGGTCTGATTGACGATCCCGCCGACCGCCATCACGAGTACGCGGATGAGGTAGATACTTCCCAGGCCGGCTAGCACTCCCCCGGCCAGCCGCTCCGGCACGGCGCCCACCAGCCGCTGCTCCACCGCCTTCCCGTCAACAGCGGCGACAAGGAGGATCATCGCGTACACGCTCAGCGACAGCTGGCCCAGGGCAAGCAAGAATCCCAGGTTAGGCGGCAGCCCGACGGTGTAGACAACGGCGTTGAACACCACGTAGAGCAAGGCACCCGGCCAGAACAGCAGCCCCAGGAGCCTGCCGCGACGAGCCAGCCACATGGAGCCGAGCAGGATGGGCAGCCCGATGGCCAGGCTGACCACGTCATTGGGCACCGAGGACTGACGCAGCGCATCCGTGGGATAGAGCTGAGCGGGATACAGCAGGCCCAAGACCGACGCGGCCGCCATCAGGAGCGCCACGCCAAGGGATAGCGTGCACGCCAGCGTCAGACTGCGGTTGACGGGCAGACCGGCGACCGAGAGCTCTGTGACAGAAGCGTTCATGGTATGACTCCAGATTCTCCATTGATTGCACCCGGCCTTCACCAGATGGCTGGCGCGGCCGACGATTGGCGACGGCGACAGAGGCACATCGGGGCGCCGAAGGCGGTCGCGACGCAGAGCATCACCAGGCCGGGTGAAGTTGCTTTCAGCGCATTGGAGGCTCTTCTGAGCACTCCGGGCCCGGGAACGGTATCTAGCTCATCGCGACGCCGAAACGCTTCAGAACGCGGCAGACGGCCAGCCCAACCCAATGCCGGTTCTCCTCAGACCGCTTGCCTGAACCGTAGCCTGTCTCCCACAGGCCATCCGCGGCCTGGTTGGACCGGAACCAGTCCAGACCCCTCGCAACAGCATCGTCCCGCGCATCAAAGCCCAGCCAGGACAGTGTATCCAGGGCTGTCAGCAGGTTCGTCCACCAGAAGGGAAACTGGAACTTGAGCCAGTACGAGGATGCCTTGCGGTCATTGTACTTGTCTGGTCGGAAGAAGCGACGCTTCAGAGCTGCACCGGCCGCGATAGCCTCCGGTCGCCTGCGGTAGGCCGGGTGCGCGGCAAGGGCGCGCAAGGCCATCCCCGTGGCGAGATGGGCGTGCGGTCGGGACGGATCCGCCACAACGGGAGGCCCAAGCCAGAAGGCTTTCGTCTTCTCCTTGGGCGGCACCGTCTGCGCCGGGATAAGCCAGCCCCCGTCGTCCTGCCGAACCGTAAGCAGCCACGTCAGCCCAGCATCAACCCGCGGGTCATCAGCATATCCTGCCTTGATGAGCAGTTCCAGGATTGCGCCATGGTAGTAGGGCATGGTCTGGTTGCCAATGATCCCGCGGATGTCGCCCTCGGGCGTCTGGCAGGAGAACACGTAGTCGGCAGCTTTCGGCACGACCGAATGATCGCGAAGGAAACCATACCTCTCAACCAGCACCCTTACGTTCCGATAGGTCTCAAGGAGATCGTAGTTCTGGCCAGTTTCGGGGTCGTAGGACTTGCCGTGATACCGCCACGAGCCGTTGGGCTGCTGTCTCCGCACCAACCGGGCGGCCTCCTTCGCCCCCCACAGCTCATCGACAGGGCCCACCGACTCCTTGAGGAGATCCCGGCGCACGAAGTAGGTGAGGGCCGGGTCGTGCCAGGCCAGCAGCTTGGGCACCGGATTCACGCTCAGGGCATCAAACTTGCTCAGCGTTATCCCCTCGTTCGCTCCGCAGGAGCGTATCGGTGACTCTCGAGCGCTCCGGCCTGGGATCGTTGCGCCGGCGGCGAAAGGTGGTCATGCCTGGTTGTTCCTTCGGCCTCGCTCAGGGCTGCCACCAGCTGAGGTAGTCAGGCAGGCGGCGAATCCCCTATTGCTAGCCCTACCTGGGTATCCCTCGCGAAAGCCGTCACTACGGAGAATAGCATGAGCCCCAGCATGACGGTCGAGGAGAATGTGCTGAGAAGCTCCAGCGCCCTTTCTGCGTCGACGAGAGCTGTGAGCGGCCATCCAAAGATGGCGATTTCGACGGAGACTAGGAACGTCACCACGAAGGCGATCAAGACCCCTGGCCACACCTTCGCCAGGATTCGCCGGACAACGCCGGGGAGGAATCTGCGCCACAAGGTCAAAGGCTTGCCGATCCGGCTCGCCGCCAGGCTGGCGACGACCGACATGACGATAGGCGCAAACCCGCCACCGACCAGGAACAGGATCGTCGAGAGCAGCATCAGGATGCCAGCGCCGCGCTTCCTCTCCACGAACACTCCGGCCCAGACGACGACAGCCAGGCCGACGATCACGGCCAAGACGCCAGTCACGAGCAGGTTGGGCACGATGGTCAGGGCTGTCTCAACGCCATACTCCCAGAAGCGCTGGTCCGGTCCAATGGCATCAAACATCAAGCCTGCAGGGGCCACGTTGCCCTGGAGGATCTCGAACAAGCCGTGGTCGATGCCTGCCAACCCCACCAGCACGCCCAGCGTCGAGGCCGTCACACGGGTCGCCGTCAGACGTCTGCTATCCATGGTAGTCTCCACAGTGGGTATCCCTACTGGTTCTCCAGGGTTGCACGTCACCCTCCCTACAATCAATAGCCCACCAGCCGCACGATCCCCCTCACCCACTCGACGGCACGCTCAACCTCACCCTCCTGGAGCGGCCCTTCCCCTCCGGTGACGAGGAAGCCCTCGGCCTTACCCACGTGCCTCC
This sequence comes from Anaerolineae bacterium, assembly GCA_050049955.1. Lineage (GTDB taxonomy): Bacteria > Chloroflexota > Anaerolineae > B4-G1 > B4-G1 > SKLM01. Next base: position 5,912 of record JASFVG010000130.1, read on the forward strand.
CCCCCGCATTCTTGAGACGCTTGGCGATCCTCGGCGCGGCATAGCCAACCAGACCAGCCAACCGGGCCAACATCCGACTGGGGAACGCGTCCGGCGTGAGTCGGGTGTCGAAGGCAGCCACGCTGGTACCTCTCAGAGAGCCTTCGAGCACGTTGTCCAGCATCTCAACGACTGCATCCGAGGGTTTGGCCTTGTGGGTTGGCGCCCCCACGATCAGCAGGTCATACTCTCCCAGTTGGGATACTTGGACTGCGTCCACGTGGAGCACCTCGAAGATGCCGTGGTTGAGGCCCGCTACGGCGAGCATAACCCCCCGCCGTGGAGACGATGAACCTGGTTGCTCGATTCAATGTGCACGCCCTAAGGTTGTCCTGCCGAGCCGGAGAAGGTCACTGCCCTGCGTCGGGAGCACGCTGCAAAACGCCAAGCCGCCCCCCGAGGCCGTCTGAGGGGAGTGTCTGAAGCCGCCATACCGTAATACGGTCTACCCCTGTCCAGGTTGCATCCCTCCCCGATGACTGGCACCCGCTGCCGTATCACTCCGGCAATCGACCGTTCGCGCGGACGGGCAGGGAGTCGTCGCATCTCTGGCGCACGGAAGCGGGGCGGTCACGGACGGTCCGGAAGCACGCCAGCATCTGCCCCGCGGTCCAGCACGGGCAGAAGAAGGGCCGCTAGAGGCATGACCAAGTGGACACTCCTTGGATGCTCCATACGACGTGCCGCGTGTGCCGGCGGCCATAGGGACCTGGGTGATCGGGGGGAGCACAGCCAGGACTACCAGCAGTCCGTAGAGCGCTGGCTGGAACCAGCTGTGGTCTGCTAGCTTCCCCAGCTTCATCAGGTCCGCTCTTGTCTGCCTAGCGGATCGACCAGACAGCTAGTCCGATGCGTCCTCCGCGAAACTCAGTGCGTCCGCGATGCTCCTCGCCCATGCGGCGATGGCATCCCAATCTCGGAAGTCGCCAGCCGGGGCCTTGACGTTCTTGATCATCCACCTGTCGAGGCGACCGAGCTCCCTCTCGTCCAGCACGCCTTGGAACAACGCCACGTTGCGCGCCTGAATACGGTCGGCAGTCGGTTGCAGCGCCCCAGGGAAGGTCCAGCCTCCCGCCAGCTCCACCGGATCCCCCTCGCCGGTGGGGCCACTCGAAAAGAGCCAGACCGGTTTCGCGGCCAATGTCTGCTCATTGCCCTTGAGGAACCTGGCTGCCTCCTTTAGCCAGCGGCCTATGTAGACCCCGCTCCCCAATACAACGGCAGCGTACGGGGCCAGGTCGGCTGCGCGCCCCGCCGGCATCACGTCCGTGGTAAGACCAGACTCAGGAAGAACCTCACCGATCCTCTCAGCGATCTCCGCCGTCCCACCGTACTTGGTGGCGTATGCAACGAGTACCTTCTTGTCCATTTCATCCTCCATCAGTCCTGTGCGCCAAATGTGGATGGCAGAATTGTACCCCACGCCGCGGGCAGGTGCAATGCACTTCCCTCGATATCGTCCGAGCGCTTCACCGGGGGATTGACATCCAGGTGGGCGATGTGGTACAATGGGATCAACTTCTGCCATTAGGTGCCTGGAGCGGACTGTCTTCATCACCGATCTCAGCGAGCCCTGTTCCCGAAGAGCCGGATTGCGTGACTTCGGAGCCTTCGCTGCAGACCACACGGCACCTCACCTCCAGAAGAGCGCGCCCCGGCCGGCAGCAGCAGAACACAGCCGCGATCCATTGCGCCCTGCCCAACATCGGACCCCCGCATCGCACCCAACCGACCGCGTCCCTGAGCTGATTCCGATCGTTTCTCGGTCGCTCAAGACCTTACTCCGGTCAACCCGGCTGGGTCTGGCCAGGCACCTGGTCAGACAGGTACATTGCTTCGCTCGAGTCTCTTCACAGCGCTCGCCCAAGCTGGCGGGCAAGAGGGGGACCGCATGGGTACGCGTCGCGTAGTGGGCATCTCCGTTCTGTTGCTCGTCCTTCTGTTGGCCTCTGGCTCCGCCCCGTTCTCTTGCTCCGGACGACCTATCCTCAAAGCCAGCCTGTCGACATCCAAGTCCTCCCTGTCCACATGTGTAGATCCGCACGTAGCGGGTGGAGGCCCAACGTCGATCATGCTGGAGGCGGACGGTGAGGGCACCAGCTCGTCACGTCTTCGGAGCATATGGCGCGGCCTGATCGGCAGGCGAGAGCCAAAGGCGTTGCTGCGCCTCGCCCTGGAGCGCGCCCAGGAGGCCGGGACCTTCCGCGTCGACATCGACCTTCAGCAAACGATCACCCTCTTGAACGCGTCCCCCCTCGGGGCCCCAAGCGAGTACGCCCGCTTCCGGATTGAGGGGACGGTTGGGGGACGAGAGCGGGCCCGATTCTCCATCCTTCCCGCCGCCGCCAGCTTCGCGCTGGCGACTCAGGATCCGCAGGAGGTCCTGATCGTCGACTCGACCATCTACCGCCGCGTCGACGGGCTGTGGGTCGAGACGGAATCGGCACCCTCCGTTGTGGCACTCGACGGCGATGGCCTCTCGCTTCTATCCGCAGCCCGCGACCTGCAGATGTTGGAACCCGCCGACGACGTCCCTGCTGATTTCCGAGGCGTCCGCTTCACGCTCCACCCTGAGGACGTGGCCCAGTTCGTGCTTGTCAAGCAAGATCGACTCGACCCGGAGGGCGTGATGCTGGCGCGGCTTGCGGCTCCGGCGATCAGTGGCTCGGGCGAACTGTGGATGGATGGGGCCGGCCTTCCGGCGCGGATGAGCCTCAATCTGAGCTGGGTCAAGGAGGGCCGGGATCCCTATCGCGTCCACGCCGCCGCCACGACCCACTACTGGGACTTCGGCCAGCGGTTCCCGCCGGAGCGATTCGACCCAGCTGCATCGCCAGAGACAGGTGCGCCTGTGGCTGCGATCGGCCGCAGTGGCGAGCTTCCACGGCTCTGGGCTGTCGCCAGCGCCGGCCTGCTCGGCCTCCTCTGGTTGCTGGCGCGCGCTGCGAGCGGCAGCCGCCGGGCCGCCGTTGCCGTCACGCTGACGTTGATCCTGGCCCTGCTCGCCCCCAGCGTAGCGCCGGCGGCTCATGCCGCAGGACTAGGCGAATCCCCCGCCAAGGAACGAGAGACGGAGAAAAGCCCGCCTCCGGCCGGCAGCGAGGTCATCCGCATGCTGGAGCAGACGCGCGTGCTCGCCGCCGAGCACCGCATCAAAGATCCACCCGGGCAGGGCAACTTGCTGCCCGAGAACAGCGATGAGGACGGCGACGGACTGCCCAACGGGTACGAGATACGCCTCGGCACCAATCCGCTCTCCAAGGACTCGGACTACGACGGCCTCAGCGACTACGACGAGGTGCGGGGCATGCCTTGGGAATACGGAGGCGAGACGCGACGGATCGAGACGAACCCACTCGACCCCGACAGCAATCACGATGGCCTGAGGGACGGCGATGAGTACGCCGGTGGCACGTGCGGCTCAAGCTACGAGTGGGGGTGCGCCTGGGACGATGACAACGACAACGACGACGTGCCGGACGGGCTCGACCTCTCGCCCTTCTCGCGGTCGGGCGCACTCGCCAACAGCACATCCGAGCCCGGCCCCAATCTTACCTTCGAGACGCTTGACCAGAATCCAAGCGAGTTGTTTCAGGTGCCCTACCCCTTTTACGTCGAGATTCAGGTACGCCCGGTGGAGGAGGAGACACTCCGTTTCGCCTACAAGCACCTCTACTGGCCGCTCGACCACGAGGGCCCGATCCAGAGACCGAATCCCACCGAATGGGCCGCGTGGCCGGCCGGGAGTGTGGCAGCCCAGGCGAGTGGCTACCTACCTAGCGGCGGCCGGCTCACACTGGCCCCACTCCTTCAGGCCACGCTCCGCGCGCGGGACCTGCCCAGTGAGAGTGCTATGGCGCACTACGGGATCGGCGCCTCGCCCCACAGGGACGAAGAAGGAAACCACGTCGTGGAAAACGGTGAGGCACTGTACGACATGGCCATCCCCCTGGTACCGGTCGAACGCGGCGGACAGGTCTTCGCCTTCCAGGCGAAGATGCTGCACGACGAGGGACGGAGCAACGACCTGCTGCGCCACTGGCGCGATCTGCGCCTCAAGTGGGCGGTGACCGGGGACGTGGAGATGCCTGGGGTCGATCCCGGCCCCTCCGGAGAATACGGCCTGGCCGTCTACGACGCGCCATATCGCCTGACCGGGCTCCAGGTGTCGCGTCAGGGCGGCGCCTCGACGCTCCTGGCCGCCGCCTTGCCCCCGTCGGAGGCAGGCTCGCTCGCCCCGCCGCCCTGGGCCCAGAGGTACGACGACGGCCCGATTGCGCTGCTGAGGGCCGGGATGGAGGCCCAGTTTCTGACCGGCGGGCTCGACCTGGCCGACATCGTAGACCGCTTCGACACGCCGAACAGCGCCACGGATGAGGAGCGCTGGGGCATCCCCCAAACCCGGGAGTACCGCGTTGAGCACGACACGAACTACGACCATCTGGACGAGGCGGTGGCCACGACGACGATGACGACGACGCGCCAATTGCTCGATGAAGTGTTCGCCGACGACAAGGACTTGGAGCCGACGCTGATCCTGGCCAGCGAGCAACGCACCTCGACGGTGAACCTGGACGACGACCCCACCTCCGACTACAGCGACATCACCATCAACACCTGCATCAAGCCCCTCATCATTAGCCGCAGCCTGCAGCTGCAGACCTACCGCTGGGTCCCCCACACCGTTGTGTCCGCGGCGGATGGTTGGCCAATCGGCGATTGGGAGCCGCTCACGCTGGACGAGATCCTGCAGAAGGTGGAGGACGAGTATGCGGCGGTCACGGATCCGTTGGACGAGTTCTATAACGAGGCCTTGAACATCCTCAAGATGGCGACGACCGTCTGGCACACCGGTCAAAGTGCGATCATCGCTTTGGGCGATCTACTGGTCCAGGACCCCGGGCTCGCCCTGAG
>JASFVG010000131.1:0-10756 GCA_050049955.1 Anaerolineae bacterium
CGCCTGGAAGCGGGTGTTGGATCCGGCCATCGGGTCGCCGAACGGCGAGCTACTGTACGACGTCGAAGGGGCCAGGTCGTTTCATCTGGGGGAAGGCAGGCGGGCACACGTGGGGGTCCGGGCCATGGACGGCCTGACCCTGGAGGTAGAGCTGGCGCAGCCAACGGGGTATTTCCTGCATCTGCTAGGCCACTCTGCTGCCTTTCCCCTCCCGCGGCACGTGGTGGAGGCGCACGGTAAGGCGTGGACTCATGTCGGGAATATCGCGAGCAACGGTCCTTTCCAGCTATTGTCTTGGGCGCCCGGCGCGTCGATGGTGCTAGTGCGCAACACGGGATACAGTGGCCCCTACACGGGCAACGTGGAGCGAGTGGAATTGTCCCTGGCCTCGGACTGGTCTTCTCAGTTGGAGATGTACGAAGCAGATCGCCTGGATGTTATCAAACTATCCGAGCTTCCTCTGGCGGAGAGGGACCGCGCGCGCCAGCGGCACGCCGGGGAGTATCGCTCGCTGCCCGGGCTACATACTCTGTACGTGGGATTCGGTGTGACCCGCCCCCCCTTCGACGATCTGAGGGTGCGTCAGGCATTCGCCCTGGCCGTCGACAAGGAGGCGCTTGCGGAGGCACAGATTCGGGGCGCGCCGTCTCCGGCCACCGGCGGCTATGTCCCACCTGGAATGCCGGGACACTCACCAGGAATCGGGCTGCCATATGACCCCGAGCGGTCACGGCGGCTCCTGGCGGAGGCGGGTTACCCGGGCGGGCGCGGCTTCCCCAGTGTGCGCGGAGTAACAGGGACCCCCGGAAAGGTCCTCGGCGACCACCTGCGAGCGCAGTGGCGCGAGAGCCTGGGGATAGAAGTGACTTGGGAGACTGTCCCATTTGCGGCACTCTGCGACCGCCTGCATACGGGGGAGCCGCCTCACACATATGCCTGTGCGTGGTTAGCCGACTACCCCGACCCGGACAACTTCCTGAGGACGGGACATGTCCAGGCCCACTCTCGGTGGCACGACGAGGGGTACGAGCGGCTGGTGGAGCAAGCAAGAGGCATGATGGACCAGAAACAGCGGATGGCGCTGTACCAGCAAGCGGACAGAATCCTGATAGAGCAGGCTGTGATCGCGCCCCTCTTGCATCGCCGATCTCACTTCTTGGTTAAGCCCTGGGTGAAGAGATACCCGGGACCCTGGAAGGACGTGATCATCGAGCCGCATTGAGATGACGGACGATTGTCAATGATCAATGAACAAGGAGTCACTGGGGGGAGTGTCTGAGATGTGGGGAGTGCGGGACGGAGAATCCTGAGGGCGCCAAGTTCTGCGGGAGATGCGGCAGCAAGCTGGCGCGCATCTGCGCTGAATGTGGGTCTGAGCTTCCGGCTGATCCTCAGGTGAGATTCTGTTTCGAGTGCGGCGCCAGGGTGCGCGCTCCTGCTGGGGTGCCTGGCGCGCCTGCCGCGCCCGACACGCACGTCCTGGGCGCCGCTTCGCCAACGGCCGAAGGAATCCCCGATCGCATCCGGAGGTTGGTGCCGGCGGAGTATGCCGACCGGTTGCTGGCGGCGAGTGGGCAGATGGCGGGCGAGCGGCGGATGGTGACGATCCTCTTCTCCGACGTCAAGGGCTCCACGGCGATGGCCGAGGAGCTCGACCCCGAGGACGTGATGGAGATCATGGATGGGGCCTTTGACGTGCTCATTGAGCCGGTCTACCCGTACGAGGGGACCCTGGCCCGGTTGATGGGCGACGCCATCCTGGCGTTCTTCGGGGCGCCGATCGCCCACGAGGACGACCCGGAACGCGCCTGCCGGGCGGCGCTGGAGATTGTGGAGGGGGCACGGGCATACGCGCTGAGGCTGGAGCGAGAGCGGGGCATTGAGGGCTTCAACGTGCGGGTGGGGATCAACACGGGTCTGGTGGTGGTGGGCGAGGTGGGATCGGACCTGCGGGTGGAGTACACGGCGATGGGGGATGCCATCAACCTGGCTGCGCGGATGGAGCAGAGCGCTCCCCCGGGCGGCATCCTCATCGCCCACGACACCTACCGCCACGTGCGAGGGGTATTCGACGTTCTGGCCCTGGAGCCGCTGACGGTGAAGGGGAAGCGCGAGCCGGTTCGGACGCACCTCGTCCAGCGAGCGAAGCCCCGGGCTTTCCGCAAGGGCCTGCGCGGCGTGGAGGGCATCGAGACGCGCATGATCGGCCGCCAGGCAGAGCTGACGCGGCTGCAGGAGGCGTTCTACACGGCGATGGAGGACCGTGAGCTGCAGATGGTGACCGTCGTCGGCGAGGCCGGTGTGGGCAAGTCCCGGCTGCTGTACGAGTTTGATCTGTGGGCGGAGCTACTGCCAGAGGACTTCTTCTTCAAGGGTCGCGGCCTGCAGGAGATGCAGAGATTGCCCTACTCATTGCTCCGATCTCTGTTCGCCTTCCGCTTCCAGATCGAGGACACGGACCCGCTGCCGGTGGTGCGGCAGAAGCTGGAACGGGGCATTGGCGCAGCCCTGGGCGAAGGGGAGGAAAGCCGCCTAGCCCTCAGGGCCGCCCACATCATCGGGCACCTGGTGGGCTTTGAGTTGGGCCCAAGCCGCCACCTGGAAGACGTGCTCGATGAACCCAAGAAGACCCACGACCGCGCCATGACCTACTTGGCCAACTACTTCAAAGCTCTGGCGTCTGAGTACCCGGTACTGATGCTGCTGGAGGACTTGCACTGGGCTGACAACGGCTCTCTCGATGCGCTCAACCACCTTGCCCTGGCCCTGGTCGATCAGCCGCTGATGATCGTAGGCACCGCCCGTCAGGCGCTGTTTGAGCGCCGCACTCACTGGGGCGAGGGACAGCCATTCCACAGCCGCCTTCAACTGCGCCCATTGACCAAGCGCAACACCCGTCGGCTGTTGGACGAGATCCTGCAGAAGGTGGAGGATGTGCCCGATACATTGAGCGAGTTGGTCGTCGCTGGCGCCGAGGGGAACCCTTTCCTCGTCGAGGAGCTGGTGAAAATGCTGGTCGAGGACGGCGTGATCATCAAGGGGGAGGAGCGATGGCGCGTGGAGCCTTCACGGCTGAGCGAGGTTCGCATGCCACCCACCCTCCGCGGAGTACTCCAGGCCCGCCGGGACCGCCTCCCGATTGAAGATCGGATGATCCTCCAGCAGGCGTCGGTGGTGGGGCGGAAGTTCTGGGACCAGGCGGTGGTCCACATCGGCGAGTCCGCGGCCGAGGGCGTCCATGATGCCGATGTCCTGGACACGTTGTCTGAGCTGCGGGGACGGGAGATGGTGTTTCGGCGGGAGACGACAGCCTTCGCCGGGGCGCGGGAGTACGTCTTCAAGCACAACGTGCCGCGTGAGGTCACATACGAGAGTCTGCTGAAGCGGCTGCGGCGGTCGCCGATGTCTGTCATTCCCTCCCGCGGCATCGCGATCGATCAGGCCGACTCGGATCGCGGGGCGTGGCATACCGAACTGCTGATCAGGCGGACTCCGAGGCTATGCGGGAGCCTCCCGAGGTGGCCATAAGCTGTGCTGCGCTGGTGAGTCCTGCTGGTCCCGACCGTATGACCGTCCGTTAGGCAGCCGAGGATTGTACACCTGGATACAGCTGTAGGAGGCGTTCTGTGAAGACCAAGCGCAAACTCAGGTTGATCGTGATGCTCATGCTGGCGGCGAGCATACCCGTCCCGGCCCAGGCGCAGCAATCCCCGGCGGAGCCCTCCGTCCGCGTGGTCGAGGCGGACGTGTCGGCATTCCCGCAGGTTGCGCTCACCGTCACCGTGCGGGAGGCGAACGGCGTGCCCGTTTCAGGTCTCGACGAGGCTGCCTTCGAGGTCAACGAGGACCGCGCGCCTGAGGCGCGTCCCATCGTGGGGGTGCAGCCTATGACCAACCGCGACCTTCCTCTGGGCCTTGTTCTGGTAGTCGATATCTCCGGCTCCATGGCAGGACAGTCGCTGACGGACGCGCAGGCGGCGGCGCGGACGCTGGTGGAGCAGCTGGGCGAGGAGGACGAAGTCGCTTTCATCGCGTTCGCCGATGCGGTCGACTTGGACGGGCTCAACCCTGCTCGCGAGCATCCCCCCACCACCGACCGGGGGGTGCTGACGGCGCTGATCGACGGTCTGGCGGCGGAGGGCGGCACCCCGCTCTACGACGCGCTGTACAAGGGCGTGCAGTGGGCGCAGGAGGGGAGCCTGGACCACCGGGCCGTGATCCTGCTCACCGACGGGGTGGACGAGGGTCCGGGCAGTGCCGTGGCCAGCACCGAGACGCCGATCCAGGAGGCCACCCGCGCCAACGTGCCGGTCTTCACCATCGGGTTGGGCAGCGAGATCGACGCGGGCTACTTGGAGCGGGTGGCGCGCACCACGGGCGGCACCTACCAGGAGGCACCCGATTCGGGACAGCTGACGGCCCTGTACTTGAACGTGCCCGACCAGCTGAAGCAGCAATACGTGGTCACCTACGAGTCCGGGCTGCCGCCGGACGGCGACACACACCGAGTGGGTGTATCGGTCGAGGTGGACGACCGGCAGGCGAGCGACGAGGCTGAGCTGGGGCCGCTGCCCGTCGCGCCCACGCCCACCAGTGTGCCGACGGCCTTACCCCCCACGGCAACGCCCACCTCCCCTCCTCCCGAAGCGGACGAGGGCGGGCGAGGTGGCATCCTTGGCGTGCCCCCTTCGCTGTTCGCAGCGGTCGCTCTATTCGTTGCCCTGTCGGCTGTTACACTGGGAATCTCCATAGCGTTCCTTCGCCGACAGGCCGCGCAGCAGGAGTACTGCTCGGGGTGCGGTCGGGCGTTGGAGCCAGGCGAGGTCTGCCCCGACTGCGGGCCAGATTCGGGGCGATCCGAAAGACCGCCTTAGGGACTGGGCAAAGACGTGGATGATCTAGCTGACCAGATCCTCGGCAAGTACCACGTCCTTGATGAGATCGGGAGTGGTTGACTCGCCACGGGCTACCATGGCAAAGACACATACCTGGGTCGGGAGGTGGCGCTTAGGATAATCGTATCGCTGCTGATGCGTGACGAGGCGATGGTAGAGTGCTTTCAGCGCGAGGCGCGGCCCGCAAAGCGCGATCGCTCCGCAGTCTGGGCCGCACGCCAGCAGCTGTGCGGGGGCTGTCGGGCGACTGGCAGTCTTGCCACGATGGCTTACCAAGAAAGGAGAGCAATCATGTCTCTCGTACCAGCTTTCGCAATCGGCTTATGGAACGCCTGGATGTTGATGGTCCTATTGCTCGCCGCTGGGACTGTACCTCTCTACATTGGCAACAAAGCGGAAGAGAGGTGCGAAGGGGAACCCACAGGGAGTGAGCTAGATAAGACCACTAGGATCGTACACGTGGTCACTCATATCGTGATCATGCCGTTCACCCTGCTCTACAGCATATTCCTGCCGCTGAAGTTGGGCACGTCTTCCTGTCTATCTCCTGGGGCTGGTCATGGCTCTGATGTTTGCTATCTCGTTTTCCACTGCTCCGCTGGGCGAACCATTGACCAAAGGCGTCTACGCCATCTCAAGACACCCTGGGTACTTTGCGTTCTTTCTGGGGTGTGTTGGCATAGGAGTAGCCTGTGCCTCCTGGGTTTTCCTGCTATGCGCGTTGGTATGGATCGTCTCGTGGCACTTTGGAGTCATTGTGGAAGAACGTATTCTCCTCGAGAGGTATGGGGATGCGTATGGAGAGTATATGAGCCGTACCCCGAGATGGATAGGTCTGCCGAAAGCAGAGTGACCTATAGGTCCAGCTCAGACAGTCAGGCTGTCCGAGAGCGGAAGAACGGAAGGCGTGACTACCGGCTGGCGCGTCCTCAATACCCTGGCCAGGGTTCCGGTCCTGGCAACCGCCAGAAAGCAAGTGGTCCCGCTGACTCGTTGCGGACACGCCCCGCACGCCCGGTGGCGCGTACGCCACAGACAGAACCTGACATCCGCCACACGTAGTGCCTACGTTTGACCACAGACAAGCGCCGCTCAATGTGGTATACTAAAGCGTGACAACCGTACAGCTGGCCGGCTGCCCCAGCCATGTGCTCTGAGCGAAAACGGGATCCAGACCATGGCCGTTCCTGAAGGGCTGGTGGACCAGCCTGAACGGTACCACGCCGGCCCAGATAGCGTCTCACGACACAAGCCCTCGCCCACCGCCGCCTCACACCGACTGGCCAGTTCGAGCAAATCCAACCTGTCATCCACAAAGGAGGATGACCGATAAACTCCAGACTGGCCCGCACGACGCACTATGTCCTGGCCATCGCGGCCTTGATAGCCATGATCTGCGCCCCGGCATCGCCGGTGACGGCGGATCCCGACCCCAGCGCCCCCGAACTCCTGCTCACAGAGCTCGTGGTCACCCCGACCGACGGCGAGTTTGTGGAGATTCACAACCCCACTGGTGCCGCCATCGATCTCACCGACGTCTACCTCACCGATGCCACCTTCGCCGGGGGCGGTACCAACTACTACAACATCGTGACAGGCTCGAATGCCGGCGGTGGCGACAACTACGACTTCCACGCCCGATTCCCCAGCGGTGCAAGCATCGGCGCGGGGGAGTACCGGACCGTCGCTCTTGCCGGCTCCGACGACTTCTTCACCGAATACGGAGCGAACCCGACCTACGAGCTCTACGAGAAGGGCGAGACGGCGGATGGCATCCCTGATGTGCTGGAGGCCTTCACCGGGTCCATCAACGACCAGGGCGGGCTGACCAACAGCGGTGAAGTCGCCATCCTCTACTTCTGGGACGGCCAGACCGACCTCGTGACCGACCTTGACTACGCCGTCTGGGGCGACAAGAACGAGGCCGTGGACAAGAGCGAGGTCTCGGTCGACGGCCCGGATGTAGACGCCATCTCCAGCACCTACTTGGGCGACACTGCAATTCCCTCGCAGGACCTCCTCGCCACGGGTGCCCATAGCTCTGGCAACTCGTGGCAGCGCGACGACCTGACCGAGGGCACCGAGACCGCCGCTGGCGGCAACGGTGTGGGCGGCGATGACGAGACATCCGAGGACCTGAGCAACACCTGGTGTGAGAACACGCCCACGCCGGGCGCCGCCAGCAACTGTGCACCTGCAGTTCCCGAGGTGGTCATCAACGAGATCATGCAGAACCCCTCGGCGGTGAGCGACTCTAATGGCGAGTGGTTCGAACTCCACAACCCAACAGCCAGCCCCATCGACATCGACGGTTGGACCATCAAGGACGAGGGCGCCGACGAGCATGTGATAGACAACGGAGGCCCGCTGGAACTTCCTGCTGGCGGGTTCTTGGTCCTTGGGAACAACGCTGACAAGGGCACCAACGGAGGTGCCATCGTAGACTACTCTTACGGGTCTGAATGGTACCAATCCAACGGAGTCGATGAGGTCGTGCTGCTGGATGAAAGTCTGACTGAGATCGACCGCGTGGACTACGACGGGGGGCCTGCGTTCCCCGATCCCAACGGGGCCGCGATGGCCTTGCAGGGCCCTGCCCTGGACAACAACAACGTCGGCGACAACTGGTGCCTCGCCTCGAAGCCGTATGGCGACGGTGACATGGGCACACCGGGCGCGGCAAACGATTGCGCAGCGCCCACCGGGAACTGGGTCTTCAACGAAATCCTCGCTGATCCCGCCCCTGAAGAAGAAGGTGACGCCAACGGAGATGGGACCAGGGACGGCTCCGACGACGAGTTCGTCGAGATCGTAAACAACTCGGACGCTCCCGTCGACATCTCTGGCTGGACCCTCTCAGACGGCTCCGGACTGCGCCACACCTTCCCCGACGGGACCGTCGTAGACCCCAACTGCGTGGTGGTGGTGTTCGGTGGCGGAACCCTAAGCGGCACGTTTGGCGCCGGAGTCGTGCAGACGGCCACCGTCGGATACCTCGGGCTGAACAACAGTGGGGATACCGTAACGCTCAACGATGGATCAACGGATCAAGCAACGGTCGCTTATGGCGCCGAGGGTGGCGACAACCAGTCGCTCACGCGCGATCCCGATGTGACCGGCACGTTTGTGGCGCACTCCACAGCCACTGGTTCTGGCGGTGCCCTATTCTCACCCGGAACGCGGGTCGATGGCACGCCGTTCTTCGGGTGCACCTGTGGTCAGCCAGCCACGTTCATCCACGACATCCAGGGCAGTGGCGCCGCCAGCCCCGAGGACGGCAACGCCCATACCATCGAGGGCATCGTGGTCGGGGACTTCCAGCGCACGACTGAGGATGACCATCTGAGCGGCTTCTTCGTTCAGGAAAAGCCCACCGACTGGGACGCGGATGACGCCACCTCGGAGGGCATCTTCGTCTACGAAGGCAGTAGCTCACTCTTGGATGTCCAGGTCGGTGACAAGGTGCGGCTGACCGGCACCGTTGATGAGCAGCATGACCTCACGCAGATCGAGGACCTGACTGAGCTTGGGCGCTGCAGCGCTGGTCACACCACCACGCCGGTGACGGTCACTCTGCCCATCAGCCCAACGGCGGTCCTGGAGGCATACGAGGGCATGCTCGTGACGATGCCCCAGGCGCTGGCCATCATCGAGTTCTACAACTTCGACCGCTACGGCGAGATCGTGCTAGGCACCGACCGGCAGTATCAGCCCACGGCCCTGTACGACCCAGACTCTCCTGAGGCGGCCCAGCTGGCTCAACAGAACCTAGTGAGCCGCATCCAGCTGGAGGACGGTCGCACCAGTTCAAACCCGGACCCGGCCATCCACCCGAATGGCCTGGAGTTCGACCTGACCAACAGGTTCCGTGGTGGCGACACCGTGAAGAACCTGACCGGCGTGATAGACTACAGCTTCGGTGCCTACCAGTTGGAGCCGACCGCCGGGGCTGTCTACACGGCCTCCAACCCACGACCGGCTGCACCCGAGGATGTGGGTGGGGACCTCAAGGTCGCCGCCTTCAACGTCTTGAACTTCTTCACGACCCTTGACACCGGTACCGACGTGTGCGGTCCTGCCGGCGGGCAGGAGTGCCGCGGCGCGGACAATGCCACCGAACTGACGCGACAGCGGGACAAGCTCGTGGCGGCAATGTGCGCTATGGACGCCGACATCTTCGGCCTGATCGAGCTAGAGAACCAGAACCCCGCCAATGACCCGGAGCCGGGCGACGGCATCGACAACTACGTCCTCAAGGATCTTGTCGCGGCACTGAACGACGCTGGCTCTACTTGCCCCGACAAGACGTATGACTTCACCGACAGCCCTGCCATAGGTACGGACCCCATCCGCGTGGACATCATCTACAAGACGGGGACGGTCACTCCGACCGGCAGAGCGGTGCTCACAGACACGGCGTTCACGGACCCCAACGGACTGGGAGACGATCAGAGCCGGCCCGCAGTCGCAGAGACCTTCGAGGACGCCAATGGAGAGGCCCTCACCGTCGTGGTCAACCACTTGAAGTCAAAGGGCACGCCCTGCGGTTCCCCCGACGACGACCCTGTTCAGGGCAACTGCAACGATACCCGCACCAAGGGCGCACAAGCGCTGGTCGACTGGCTGGCGGCCGACCCCACAGGCAGCGGCGACCCGGACTTCCTGATCATCGGCGACCTGAACGCCTACGCGATGGAGGACCCGGTCGCAGAGTTGACCGGGGAGGGCTACACGGACCTCGTCAGGGAGTACCAGGGGGCCAAGGCATACTCCTACGTCTTCGATGGGCAGCTGGGCTACCTCGACTACGGCCTGGCAAACGAGGACCTGCTGCCTCAGGTCACGGGCACGACGGTGTGGCACATCAACACCGACGAACCGGACATCCTGGACTACGACACCAGCTACAAGCAGGCTGCTCAGGATGCCCTCTACGAACAGAATGCGTACAGGTCCTCTGACCACGACCCGGTCATCATCGGCCTGGAGCTATCAACATACCCGGTCCACATGCACCTTCCGTTCGTCGCGGCTGAGCACAGACCACTAATCGAGCCGGAATACTACTTCCCGCTGGAGGTCGGGAACCAGTGGGTCTACTCTTGGACGAACACCGTCTATGCTCCCTCTCCAATCGTCGAGACGGTTACAGTGAGCGAGCAGGTCGGCGGAGAATACACACTCCACGCCTACTCCAGCGAAGCCACCGGCTTGTTCCAGGTTTCCGCCACTTCAGGCTACGAGTGGCTCTGGTACGGTTCAATGGGGTCGTGCCCCTTCCCTTTGCCGATGTACCTCCTACCGTACTATCTCTACGTGCCGGAGGTCCTCTTCCCCGCATTCTTCCGGGTCGGAGACGATTGGAGCGGGAGCAACTGGATTGGGGGCACGGCGTACGGCGGGACATCCTGGGCCATCACCGACGAGGCAAGGGTGTCGGCGGGTGACACCACCTACCAGCAGTGCCTGCACATCGAAACTGTCGTCACTGGCCCACACTCGTTTGGGGTCGGAACGCGTCACGCCTGGTTCGCTCCCGGCGTCGGGCTAGTCAGACTGCTGTACAAGCACCAAGAGGGCTCGGAAACACACGCTGAACTGCTGTCGGGACCGTAGGCTGGATCACACGTGGCCGCAAGAGCAGAAGGCCGGCGCCCCTGATCACGGCCTTTCACGGGCTTGGTGGGATGAGCGCCACCGGGTCTGACAGACCCGGTTACCGCTGACCGGTTCGAGGTGTTGAGGCTACTGCAAGAGCCTGCTGCTGCCCATCTTTCCGGAGGTGGGCAGCAGCGGGGCAGCCGCAGGCGCCTTCCATTCAAGAGGTCCATGCTCGCTAGAGACGCAGCTGCTGGCGCCCG
>JASFVG010000132.1:0-10735 GCA_050049955.1 Anaerolineae bacterium
TTCACTGGCAAGCGCTGCCCTCGACGTCGAGAGGCTCCACCCCAGGGTTCAGGGCTGGTTGCTGCGGCTGGACCGCTACCTGCCGTTGCTGCTGGACGGCGTCACAGGCGGCCTACTCGCCCCGGAGCTGCTGGGGGCCGAGGGTCCACGCAGGTACCTGATCCTGATCCAGAACGAGGACGAGCTGCGTGGCACCGGGGGCTTCATCAGCGGCGTCGGTGAGGCGATAGTCGACAACGGCCAGCTCCAGACGCTCCAGTTTGAGGACAGCTACGCCGTCGACGATTTCTCCCAGCCCTATCCAGAGCCCCCCTGGCCGCTCCGGGACACCATGCTGGCGGACCTATGGGTGTTCCGGGATAGCAACTGGAGCCCGGATTTCCCCACCTCGGCCGAGAAGGCCATCGAGCTCTACACCATCAGTCGTCAGGTTGAGATCGACGGCGTCATCGCCCTCGATCAGGAGGCCATCCGCCTGTTGGTGGGTGTTATCGGACCGCTGCGAGTCAATGGTACCGCCGAGCCGGTGGATGGCGGCAACGTGATCCGCCTGGCCCGGCAGGCCTGGGTTCCCCTCGGGGGCTCGGACAGCGAGTGGTGGAAGCAGAGAAAGGACTTCATGGGCGGCGTGGTGGACGCTGCCGTGCGGCGGGCGGAGGCCGGGATGGACAGGCGGAGTCTGCTCGAACTCGCCCGGGCCGCTCGCCAGGCTCTCCAGCAGAGGCACCTGCTTATCTATCTCCGTCAGCCCGACGTGGCCGAGTCGCTCGCCGAGGCTGGTTGGGATGGGCGCCTTCGCCAGGTCGATGGGGACTACCTGATGGTCGTGGACACGAACGTGGGGTTCAACAAGGTGAACGGGTTGGTGAAGGAGAGCCTGCTCTATGCCGTCGATCTCACGGACCCTGGGCTGCCCCAGGCCACCCTCATCGTGCGCCACGAACACCCGCTGTCCGGCTGGCAGGGCCGCTGCGATCAGACGCCCCGCTACGACGACACCTACCAGCAGATGATGGAGCGCTGCTACTGGAACTACCTGCAGGTGCTTCTGCCATCATCAGCTGAGTTGACGGGCGCAACGCCGCACGCCGTCCGCGGGGAGGCGCTGCTGAGCGGTAAGCCGAGCCCGGCCGAGGTGAGTGTGCAGTACGGGGAGACGGGTCACCGCGTGCTCGGGACGCTGTTGCTGCTTCGGCCGGGCGAGACCCTTGACACACGTTTCGAGTACGCCCTGTCGCATGCAACGCTCAGGGCAGAGGGTGACGTGTATACCTATCGCCTGACTGTGCAGAAGCAGCCGGGGACCCGACGCCCTGACCTTCAGGTGCGCGTCCTGCTGCCTCCGACCGCCGTGCTCAAGCAGAGTGATCCCGCTCCAGATGCCATCCTCGCCTCGGGGCCCGAGTATGCGCTGACGTTGGAGACGGACCAGAGCATAACGCTCACCTTCGGACCCGACTTCTGACGCGAGCGCCGAGCCGAGACCTGCCTTGCCTGCGGGTGGACCCGGGAATCCCTGCCCGACCGTCACTTCCCCATCATCTGCAGCACCAGCCGGCGCGAGCGGGCACGGGTATCGAAGTCTATGAACACGATCTGCTGCCAGGTGCCGAGCGCTAGCTCACCCTCGACGACCGGCACGGTCAACGAGGGACCGAACCAGGCAGCTCGTACGTGCGAGTGACCGTTGTCGTCGCCCCAGCGCAGGTGATGTCGATAGTCACGGTCGGGTGGCACGATCTCATCGAGGATCTCCTTCAGATCGTGCAGCACTCCCGACTCGTATTCAATCGTGGTGAGGGTCCCAGTCGAGCCGGGGCAGAATACAGTTGCGATCCCATCCCGCAAGCCACTGCTCTTCACGGCCGTCTTGACCTGAGGCGTGATGTCGAGGATGTCGCAGTGGCCCTTCGTTTCCAGATGGACGATGCTAGTGGTGACCATCTCGCTTCCTCCTATCTGCTTTCTGGGGCAGGGCGACGCGGACTCTGCCTCTGACGATAGGGAGAGCCCGTGGACTGTCACTTCGTCGACTCTACCCGCTCCCAGAGTGTGCGAAGCGGACGTCGCAGCAGCCGTACCTTGAGGAGCACCAGAAGCCAGAGATGGAGCCGAGCCCCGAACAGGAGCAGGGTCCACAGAAACTCCCGAGGGTCATTGGGATACTGCAAGGCCATCAGGGTACCTGTTTTCATCTCCAGCCAGGCTGATCGCATCCGAACCTTCGACCGCCGCACATACGGCTGAGCGTAGCCACCCGCTGAGCGGGTCTTCTGCCGCAGCCAGTCCGCGTACGTGGTGGGATATCGGACCAGGACGCGGGCCCCCGGCGCGTAGCGAATGGCGTGGCCTTGCTGGGCAATGAGATGGGAGATAACGGCGTCCTCGGCCAGAGCATCCTCCGGCACCCCATCGACCAGCCTGCGCCTGATCGCGAACAGGTAGCCAGAGCAGACCAGAAAGCGCCCGGTCCGGTCGCGCGCCAGCCGCATTCGGTGAATGCTATCGGTCAGCAGGTGCGACCAATAGCCCAGCACGGTATTGCGAGGGCTCACACTCACCGGGCGACCGCTCACCGCACCAACCTGGGGATCTCTGAACGGCCGCAGCAAAGGGGCCAGGGCCCGCTCATCAACGACGACATCCCCGTCGCTCAGCACGACGATGTCGCCCTGGGCTGCCTCCAGGCCCCTGTTGACAGCTGTTGGCTTGCCCCGCTGGGGGTCGGCTACGTGGCGCACGAAAGCATACTTCTCGGCATACATGTTGACGACTGCAGTCGTGCCCGGGTCTGGGCACACGACTAGGAGCTCGGCATCGGTCGAGACCCCGACACTTGAGGTGTCGGTCAGCTGCGCCACGAATGCCTCGATGGCTCGGCCTAGCGTCGTCTCCTCACGGAAGGCCGTGATGATGACGCTCACTCTGGATGTCATGGTTCAACCGCCGCTGGCTGCTGTCTCGAGTCCGGTACTGGGGACGCCTTGGAGCCGTCTGGCGGTGCGCCAGATGCACGGTACCGATGAGATAGAGGTCCCTTGCCAGCACCGTCCGCGTCGGACGTTCTCAGCTCCCTGCCGCCATACTAGCACGGAGTGGAGGCTCTGGCAACAGGGTACTGATGTGGTCGCGGTCCAGGCACCGCCCCCACAGGCGACCACAGGTGCAGCGCTGGGGACGCTGCAGCTGTCAGGGGCGGATCGTCGCGTCGGCGGGCATGCCCGGCTTGAGGGCGCGACCGGGGTTTGGGATGACGACATCCACGGCGAAGACTAGGTTGACGCGCTCCTCCTTGGTCTGGACGTTCCGTGGCGTGAACTCTGCTTCCCCTGCGATACTCTGCACCCGGCCTAGGAAGGTCTGCCCCGGAAACGAGTCGACCACCACTTCGACCTGCTGGCCGATCTGGACCTGCCCGATACGGTTCTCGGGGACGTAGAGGGCAAGTGTTACCTCGTCCAGGTTGGCGATGGTGAGCAACGGCTTGCCGGGCGTGGCGGTTTCGCCGACCTGGGCGCTGCGCGTGCTTACCACGCCGTCCATTGGAGCCGTCAGCGTGAGGAGACCGAGCTGGGCGTCAACCAGGCCTTCCGCGGCTTCCGCTTGTCGCACCTCGGCCTCCGCAACTGCCACCTCTTCGCCGGTCGGGCCGGCCTCCAATTCGTCCAGCCTCGCCTCGGCCGCCATGACCCCGGCTCTTGCCAGTTCGAGCTCCGTCTCTGCACCGTGGGCCTCGGCCATGAGAGCAAGGGGGTCCTCCCGTATCGCCAACAGGGCCGTCAGGTAGGCGCGAGCGCCATCCAGCTGGGCCTGGGCCTGTTCGAGACGAGCTTGCGTCGCCTCCACCTGGAGATCCCAAGTCCGCTCCACGTCACCACCCTGGTCGGCGTAGATATCTCGCAGCAGTCCGGTCTCGTCGAGCTCCACCTGGTGAAGCTCCACGTTCTGCTCAGCCAGCGCGATCTGCGTCAGCGCTTCGCTGATCTGCATGTTCAAGGAAAGCGGGTTGCTGATCACATCCCGAGCATTCAGGACAGCCCTCTCCGCACCGTCGCGCCTTGCCTCCGCCTCGCGGAGACCTGCGCGAGCAGCGGCTATCTCTTCGTCTCGGGCCCCCGCCCGCACGCGGTCGAGGTTTGCCTGGGCGACCAGCACTCCGGCATCAGCTTCTTCGCGGAGACTCTGTAGCGCAGCATCATCTAGACGGGCCACGACATCGCCCGCTATCACGTCATCGCCCCGATCGACGAAGATCTCGCTGATGAGGCCAGACACCTCAGCGGCGACCGTCACCTCCCGCCCCTCGATGAAGCCCGAGGCGGTGATCAGTTCCTCGGCCTCTGCCTCACTTGAGGAGCATCCGGTTATGAGAAGCAGTAGGCAAATGAGGTGACCTACCGTGGACAGGAGTGACCAGCCGGTAGGTCTCCCTTGAGCGCTCCCCATCCGCACTCGGCTGCGTGTCATCATCCTACGGCTCCTTCGTCAGGATCGTGGCATCCGCGGGGACACCCGGCTTGAGCTCATGGTCGGGGTTAGGAATTAGCACATCCACAGCAAACACCATGCTCACCCGCTCGTCCTTCGTCTGGACGTTACGTGGGGTGAACTCCGCCTCGTCCGCAATGGCTACGACGCGTCCTTCGAAGACACGGCCTGGGTAGCTGTCCACCTGCACCTCCACGACCTGTCCGATGTTCACCCGGCCTAGCTGGTCTGTCGGAACGAAAACCGTGAGCGTAACCTCGTCCAAGTCGCCGAGCGTGAGCAGAGTAGCCCCGGGGGCAGCTAGCTCGCCTCTATGGATACTAAGCGTCAGGACGAGGCCGCCAACCGGTGCGGTGATCGTCAACTTGTCGGCCTCCTCCACCAGCTTGTCACGGGCCGCCCGAGCCACTTCGACCTGAGCCTCCATGGCGTCGATCTCCTCGTCCGTGGCACCGGCCCGCACCGCGGCGACTTGGGCTCGGGCCTGCTCGACGGCGGCCCTGGCCGCCCGATACTCCGTCTCAGCCGCATCCACCTGGGCGTCCAGGTCCTGCGGATTGCTGCGAAGGGCTAGCAGATCCTGCAGAGCTGTCCTCGCTCCCTCCAGACCGGCCTCGGCCGTGGTGACACCGACCCAGGCCTTGGCATGCTGATACGGGATCGTATGGAACCCCGGCTGAGTCGGCATCTCGTCCGGTATCGAAGGTCGCATATCGTCTGGCACGTCCTTGAGTTTCTCGCGCAGGTTCCTGATCTTATTGTCGTATGAGCCTATCGCGACCGTGAACTGCTCGTAGGCAATTGCGGCGGCATCCTTCAAGGCACTTGCCTCAGCCAGCGCTGCCACAGCGACGGCTACCTCCGACCTGGCGAGCGCGATTTCGGCTTCAAGCTCCTGAGGATTTTCACGCAGGGCCTTCACGTCCAGCCAGGACTGATAGGCCGCGTCGCGACCTGCCTCTGCCAATGCTAGGTCGGCCTCTGCCTGCCGAATCTCCTCGGGACGAGCCCCCGCTTGCACCTGGGCCAGCTCTGCCTCTGCAACTCCTACGCCTGCCTCGGCAACTTCGATCTGTGCTTCAAGCAGCGTTCCTTCGATGCGGGCGAGAAGGTCTCCAGCTTCGACCTCGCCACCCTCCTCCACGGCCAGCTCCGCCACTCGCCCACCGATCTCCGGGGCGATATCGACTTCTTCGGCCTCAATGAAACCGGAGGCCACTAGGCCTCGAGCCTCGGGCTCCGCTAAATCCAACTGTGTCAGAGTATCCTGCCAAGCCCGGGGATTGATATAGAAGTAGTATCCAGCCCCTCCCGCCACGATTGCGACCGCGACAGCAATCAGGATGGGAAGGATGCGCTTCCGTTTCATACTCTTCACTCCGTACTATCGCCAGTCCTCTTGGGGCTGTCAGTGTCCTGTTGCCCATTGCGGGTATCTTGGCGTACATTGGCAATGAACACATCCTCGAGAGAGGGCGCGATGCTGTCGACTGTCCGCAGATCAAGCTCCGCTGCCGATAGAGCTCGCCTGATCTCGCGTTCGTGACTCCCCACGTCCTCCGTCACGACGTGCACCAGCGCACCGTACAGCGCAACCTCTCGAAACCGCCCCATCTCCCGCAGGATCTTCATCGCCACGTCAGGTCGATCGCAATCGATTTCCAGGACCTGTCCCTGCATGTTGCTTACCTTGATCTCATCCGGCGCCCCGCGGGCGATGATCTGACCCCGGTGGATGAAAGCCAGATCCTGGCAGTGCTCCGCCTCGTCCATGTAGTGGGTGGTGACCAGAATCGTCTTGCCCTCGTCGGCTAGATCGTACAACAGGTCCCAGAACTCACGTCTGGAGATGGGGTCCACGCCTGCGGTTGGCTCGTCCAGGAACAGCATCTCCGGTTCGTGAAGGATCGCAGCACCCAGGGCCAACCTTTGCTTCCAGCCGCCCGCCAGATTGCGCGTCAGCTCGCTCTCTCGTTCCACCAGTCCGGCCATCTCAATGGCGAAACGCTTCCGCTGGCGAAGCTGTCTCCCGCGCACGCCATACGTCCGGCCGTAGAAGTCCAAGTTCTCACCCACGGTCAGGTCTCCGTAGAGGCTGAATCGCTGCGACATGTAGCCGATACGCTTGCGGATCTCCTCAGGCTGCCGCGCGACGTCGTATCCGAGAACAGACGCTCTCCCAGCTGTGGGGCGCAGTAGGCCGAGGAGCACTCGAATGGTCGTGGTCTTTCCGGCGCCATTAGGGCCCAGGAAGCCAAATATCTCGCCGCGCCGGATTCCGAATGAGATGTCGTCAACAGCCGTGAAATCACCGAACTTCTTCGTCAGGTTAAGGACCTCAACAGCATAGTCGTTCACAACGGCACTCCGATTCTATTCGGGAGTCGACGGCCATCGCGCAGTCCCCTGGAGCGATACCGCTCGCCGCCGTTCTCCGCCCATGCCTCGCATCCCGGATGCTTGCCGAAAACACCCTGCCAGTCCTCACCGTTGCTGGGCTCGCTTGCGAATGAGCGAGATGAAGGCCTCTTCCATCCGGGGACGGGTCTGGCGGATGCCCCGCACCTCGATCCCCGCCGCAGTCAGTGCATCTCCGATGGCGCTGGCCCGCCCGTCGGCGTCGTCGACGAACACGTGCAGCAAGTCACCATAGGTCTGAACCTCCAGAACGCCAGGAAGACCCCCTACGATCCGGCTGGCCTCTCTCAGGCGACTGGGCCTCAGTTCCAAGAGCTCGCCCTCCACGAGGCCCTTGATGTGGGCTGGTTCATCACAAATGATGACCTCCCCCTCGTACATAAGCGCCGCGCGCGAGCACCGCTCTGCCTCATCCATATACGGTGTGCTGACAAAGAGCGTCACGCCCTCCAAGTGAAGCTCGGTCAGAATATCCCAGAACTCGCGTCGTGATACCGGGTCCACGCCTGTGGTCGGCTCGTCCAGGAAGATGATCTCGGGCTGGTGGATCAAGGTGCAGGCCAGCGCGAGTTTCTTCTGCATCCCCCCGGACAGGCGAGCTGCACGCCGATCGCGGAACTCTGTCAGACGGGCGAAGTGCAGCAGCTTGAGCGTTCTCTCCTTACGTGCGGGCCGCCTGACCTCGAAGATGTCGGCAAAGAACGCCAGGTTCTCGCTCACTGTCAGATCACCGTAGAGTGAGAACTGCTGTGGCATGTACCCGATGCGCTTCTTGATCTCCTCGGGTTGTTCCCTCGTATCGAATCCTGCCACACGGGCCCGGCCCTCGGTTGGATCCATGATGGCGCACAGCATGCGGATTGTCGTGGTCTTGCCGGCGCCGTCGGGTCCAAGGAGCCCGAAGATCTCGCCGCAGTGGACCTCAAGGCTAAGCTGGTCTACAGCCACCAAGTTGCCGAACCTGCGCGTCAAGCCCTTGGTGGCTATTGCTGGCGTGCTATCGTTCATCTCGTTCGTCATTCCAGGCGCTTGCGGAAACGTGTCGCGGCAAGCAACATGATCGTCCCGCCGAAGAGTCCTAGGGCCACGACCTGCAAATAAAGGGTCTCCAGACCTACGCCCTTGAGGATGATGCCACGGATCACCGTGAGCATGTAGCGAAGCGGGATGACATAGGTGATCGCCTGCAGCCACCCGGGCATTGCCTCTATCGGGAAGAAGAACCCCCCCAGGAAGATCGACGGAAACAGTGTCAGGAATGTGAGCAGCATGGCCTCCTGCTGAGAATGCGAAGCGCTGGAGATGAAGATGCCCACGCCCAACGACGTGAGTAGGAAGAGGGCCGAAATCGCCAGAAGTAGCCCCAGATTCCCGTGGATTGGCACACCAAACCACAGAACACCGATTGCCAGCACTTCAAGGACGTCAAAGAAGGCAATGAAGATGTAGGGCACAACTTTCCCTATGATCAGTTCCAGTGGCTTGATTGGCGTCACGATCAATTGCTCGATCGTCCCTTGCTCGCGCTCGCGTACGATGGACATCGAGGTGAAGAGCGCAGTCAGAAAGTACAGGATGATCCCGATGATGCCGGGAATCATGAAGTTGGCGCTCCGCATCTCCGGGTTGTACCAGACCCGGGGACGCACGGTCATACCAGGCAGGGCGTCCAGGTCGACATCAGCCGTCTGCAGCACAATCTGCTTCGAATGCGCCTGGCCAACCGACTGACAGGCAGCAAACACGGTGCCGGCCACGCTGGGATCCGAGCCGTCGATCACGAAGCCCACCTCCATCCGCTCCCCCTGGGCCACGCCGGCACCGAACCCAGCTGGGACGATAAGCCCAGCTCTGACCCGACCCTTGTCGACAAGATCCCGAAGCTCTTCCTCGGATTCGACGCGTTGGACGATGTCGAAGTAGTTGGACGCCTGGTAGGCCTCGATGAGGGCCCGGCTCGACGTTGTCCTGTCGCCGTCGACGACTGCAGTCCGCAGGTGCTCCACGTCTGTCGTGGCGGCGTACCCAAGGAGCACGAGCTGGATGATAGGCATCGCAAACATGACGAACAGAGTGCGCGGATTGCGCAGGATGTGAAGGAACTCCTTGCGGATCAGCGAGCAGGTGCGGAGGATCGACATCTCAGGCCGCCTCCTCTTTCACGTCAAGACCGTCGAGGAGCAGGCCTACCACGACTTCCGCGAGATTACTCCAGTGTTCGGTCAGAAGGTCATCGCCTAGGATGCGCAGGACCATCAAACCGATGAACATGCCCTGCACGGAGCGCACCACCAGGGGTGCGTCCAGAGACCGCATGTCACCCAGCTTGACGCGCGATTGCATGTATTGCTCCAGGAGCGCAGCCAGCGGTCGCGCGAATTGATTGTAGAACTGGCCCCGCAAACCTGGATTGACGAGCATCTCCGGCAGGACCGCGTGGACCGTCTCGAAGTTCCGCTCAATCATCGCCATGCGATAGCGCGTGATGGCTAGAAGGGCACCCCGCGCGTCCTCATCGAGCGCCCCCGCTAGTTCAGTTCCCATGGTGTCGACGGACGACAGGCGCTTAACGATGCCAATCAGTAGATCGCCTTTGCTATCAAAGTAGTTGTAGATCGTGCCCTCTGAGACGCCAGCCTGTCGGGCGATATGCTTGGTTGTCGCACGGTGGTACCCTTTGTTGGCAAACACCCTAGCCGCCGCATCCAGGATCTGGTTGCGCCGTGCCTCGATGAGTTGCTGCTTGATGGGATCCTGATGGTCTACCACTGGACCTCCAGTAGTGAGCGACCGCTCACCCGTATGAATCCACGCTCACGATAATGAGTATAGGCTCATTCGGGCCGCTTGTCAAGCCAGGGGCAGATCGTGATGCTACCTATCTATGCCGCGATCTCGACCATAGCGCGGGTTGCGCTCCAGGGCCCATCTCTCTTCGCAGCCAACTACCGCGTGCACTCGATGAAGACCTCCTCCAGTGGTGGTTCGTCACGCCGTTTCTGAGCGGCTCAACGCGGGCTTCAAGGTGTCCGACTTCTCCGGCGACCCGGAACTGTGCAAGGTGAGACACCATCAAGGGTGTTCCGTCCGAGGGCAGTAGACTGACAGGTCAGTCTGCCGTGGCACAGATGGTCTGCAGTATCAGGCCACGATTGACCGCTGCCACCCGGGGTGCTACAATCTCCTTCCCATGGGTTGGCGTTCCGGGACGTGGACTGCCTTATTGGCAATCCTGCTGGTGGCAAGCGGTCTGCGCTTCTACGGCATCGACTGGGATGGAGGCATTGGAGCACATCCCGACGAGCGCTACGTCGTGGGACTAGCAGACAGCGTGGCGTGGCCGGACCGTCTGAATCCATTCCAGCTGGCTCCAGATTACGCCTATGGCCATCTCCCCGTCTACCTGCTTGCGGCAACTCGGGTAATAGCTCCCGATGCTGACTCGCTACTCCTTGGTCGGTTGGTTGCGGGCCTGTTCGGCGTGGGAACTGTGGCAATCACCTTCGCGCTGGCCCGGCGAACCTTCGATCGCCGGGTGGGTCTGCTGGCAGCAGCGTTCGCTGCGTTGACTCCTCTGCACGTGCAGCAAGCGCACTTCTACACCACGGATTCACTGCTTGGGTGTCTGAGTCTGGCTGCTGTGCTATTTGCTGCGCGGCTGGCGGAGGGCGGAAGGGTGGCCGATGCGTGGTTCGCCGGGGCCTGGGCGGGTCTGGCGATTGGCACCAAGGGGAGCGCGGCGCTACTGGCGTTCCCAATGGCTGCGGCCTGCTCGTTGGCCAACAGCAAGCGGCGAGGCTGCTACTGGCGGGTTGGACTAGCAGCGACT
>JASFVG010000133.1:0-10709 GCA_050049955.1 Anaerolineae bacterium
CTGGTCTGACCAGGACGTGTGGCTGGGCCGCTATGACCTAGATATCGACAGGACCATCGAGGAAGACGTTACCCTGAGAATGTACGAAAGCGACGAATTCGAGTACGCGGGCTGCGGCTGGAGCGGCTGCGGCGGTGAGGACCCTGACGACGAGCAGATGGGGAGCCATCCCATCGGCCTGGGTGACCCCAGCCCGTACCACGCCGCGCACAGGTTTGAGAGCGACCGGGATGACATCGCTGACCTCGTGTGGTACGAGACGACGGACAGCGTCCCCTTCCGGGGCCGGATAGACGAGGTTGCGCTTTACAAGCGGACCTTCGATGCCGACGAGGTGACGGCCCTCTACCGGGCCGACTCGCTGGCCTTGCACCTCACCCTCGATGACCCGCCTGGCTCGACCACCTTTGAGGATGCTGCCGGGAAGAGCGACGGTTCCTGCACGGGCGATTACT
Source organism: Anaerolineae bacterium (assembly GCA_050049955.1). Classification (GTDB taxonomy): domain Bacteria; phylum Chloroflexota; class Anaerolineae; order B4-G1; family B4-G1; genus SKLM01. The sequence goes on from JASFVG010000133.1 coordinate 456, forward strand.
GCCCCACAGCGGGCGTCCCAGGGCGCGACAACATGGCGCTCCTGTTCGATGGCGACGATGACTACGTGGAGGTGGAGCTAGACGTATCAGAAACGGTCTACGGGCTGGCGCTCTGGTTCAAGACGTCCTGCGCCGATTGCGGCATCTTCTCTGTGGACGACGGTGCCCTGGGCAGCAATGGTAACGACCGACACGTCTACCTTAGTAGCGGGAACCTGTGCTCACGCGTGTGGAGTAACGAGACGATCTGCACCGCGGGTGTTGACTATGCCGATGGGAATTGGCATCACGTGGTGCACACCTTCGGCGGCGACGTGGGTGGCCAACAGCTCTACGTAGATGGCGTCGAGCAAGCGAGTGGCGCCCAAGATTCCTCCGACTTCACTTGGCAAACGGGCGTCAACGTCGGCTTCTCCAATGACGCCGGCGACCCGTACTTCGAGGGCCGCCTCGACGATGTGCGTCTCTACAAGCGGGCTCTGATCAGCACGGAAATCCACTCGCTCTACGAGGCTGCGCCCCAGATGCTGCTGCTGCTCGACGAGGACGTCGGCGCAACCGAGTTCGAGGATGCGACCGGCAACGGGCACAACGGTACCTGCTCTGGAAACCAATGCCCTGGCGCTGGTGCTAAGGGTCAGTTGGGACTGGCTGCGCAGTTTGACGGACAGAACGACTACATCGAGGTCCCTCACAGCAGCGGCCTGATGCCGGACCAGGAGTTGACCCTGGCCGCGTGGGTCAACATGACGGCCTCCAAGGTGGACCAGATCATCGTCGGCAAGTCCACCGGCAGCGATGGATACGTCCTGGCGGTTCAGGACGGCGAGCTGTACCCGCAGATCTGGGATAGCACCGGGGGAAGCCTCTACAGTGGCCAGTGGGGAGGTATCACGCCGGGCTACTGGACGCACGTGGCCGTCACCTGGGAGACCGGCGGGCACATGATTGGCTACGTGAACGGGAACGAGGTGGGGCGCGTCGCGGCCAGCTCGGACCCGATCGGCGCCAACACCAACCCGCTGCGGGTGGGGATCGCTCCCTGGTCCACCAGCCAGTACCCTGCAAACGGCCTGGTTGACCACGTGACGCTCTACCGACGGACCCTGTTTCCAGGGGAGGTGCGCCAGCTGTACCGCTTCCAGGCCAAATGGGTGGAGGAGCGGCAGAGCACCGACATCACCATCGACGCCGACGCCCCCAGATCCATCCTGGAGTCCGACGAGACCTACCGTCCCAACCGGGACGCAGTCCAGCTTGTCACCGCAGAGGACGCCACCTCCTACGTGACCATGCTGGAGATGGGTGTCAGCACCGACGACGGTCTTAGCTACACCTGGGAGACCGCTCCGGCCTGTGAGGATACTGCCAGCCTGGGCGCTGCCTGGTGCCCCACGTTTGATCCCACCGAGGGTGAAGGGCGCTACTTTGTCCAGACCCGCGCCACGGATGTCCTAGGAAACGTCGAAACGCCAACCCAAACCCACACCCTCCTAGTGGATGGCACGCCGCCCGAGGCGGGGACCACCATGCAGGAGGGTGAGATCGTCCGCCTCGTCCCGCACCCGGAGGTTGAGAACGCCTGGCTCGCCCCCCTACACGGCACCGTTACCGATCCGGCGCTGGTAAGCGGCGACCCGGGCAGTGGCGTGGCGAGTGTGACGGTCCGGATGTTCGGCGCGGCCAAGCTCACCGACACCCTTCCGATGTCCGCTACCCTGAACGGGGGCGGCTGGCGTGCGGACTTCGAGATCCCGATGCTCGATCCGACAGGCACCTACACGGTGGAGGCACAAACCACTGACAACGTGGGGAACGCCACCGACATCGTCCACCTAGTCAACATCGCGATCGATGCCTCTCCGCCCGAGGCCAGCCTGGATCCGGTGCCCTCTCCGTACACCGACACCATCACCTCTACCCTGACATTCAGCGGCCTCGTGACAGAGACGGGCGTCATCTCCACCGGCATCGCCAAGGCTCAGATCGGGTTCCTGCCTGGCGCACAGGCCGCCCTGTCGGGCATGGTCACCCAGTTGCACCTGAACGAGCTGCCCGGGGCTGCCCTGTTCCACAACCGGGCGGACCCGTCGAATCCGGCCACCTGCCAGGGTGGGTCCTGTCCCGAGTCCGGAGTCGAGGGTGTGTGGGGTCACGGCGTCTCCTTCGACGACTGGAACGACATCCTGGTGGTCAACGACGTCGGTCAGCGCCTCATCAGTGGCGCCCTCTCCTTCGGCGCCTGGGTCTATCCGGAGGACTACGGCGCGCTAGTCATGTTCAACGACCAGGTCAACGAGTACAGCACCCGCGTCCAGATAGGGATCGGATACTCGTTTGACGGCCCCCGTTTCAACTACCTAGACCACGAGGCCCACCAGGTCGCGGCTGAACACATCGCCGAATTCGGCCGCTGGTACCACGTGATGGCGGTCATCGATGAAGACGGCAACGGCACGCTGTACGTGGATGGGAAGGTGGAGGCCACGTTCGAGACGACGGTCAGACCGGAGAGCACCGACCATCTGTTTGTCGGTGATGGTCTGGAAGGGCAGATTGACGAGGTCGTCGTCTATGATGGACCCTTCACTGCGGCGGAGGTGTATGCCGGCTACGCGGATACCACGCTTGCCGATTCGGGCGAGGGGGTGCTCGATACCAGTTGGAGCTACACCGGCCCTGAGGGACTGGATGGCATGTACCAGATCAACCTGTACGCCGAGGACGTGATCAGCAATGGGAGCAGGCCTCCTGACTGGAACACCGGGTGGCGCGGGACGATCGACACGCGCGGCCCCCGCGTGGCGGTCACCGTCGAGGAAACGGAGATGACCGACCAGGGGATTCCCAGCTTCAACACCGAGACGATCTACACGTGCTGGGCGCAGGACTTCAACCTCTACGTGCGCACCACCGAGGACGACGATACGCCGGCGGCGTACGACTTCCAGTGCCCATGCCAACGGATCGCTCCCCACGCCACGGTCTACAGCGCCACCTTCTACCACGAGGTCTCTCCCTGGTATGCCGCCACCTTCACCGACACGACCCGGCTCTACGAGTACGAAGCTACCTGCACGGTGCCTGGTCTGGCTGTAGCTTCGACCGACATGCGCGCGTGCGATTTCTATGGGCGCTGCACCGAGGCGATCGCGGAGCCGGCTAGAAGTCAGATCTTCGCACCGGTCGACTCCAGCGTGCTGACGCCCACCCACAACAGGATTTTGACCTCGACTGCCCCGCTGACCATCACTGGCTACGCGTACGCCCGCGACCGGTTGAAGGAAGTCGAGGTCAAGGTCGACAACGTCCTCATAGACACCCACACCTGGGCCTTCACGCCAGCGGTCACCAGGACCCTGTGGTCTTCCCCGTGGACGCCAACTGAGGGTGCTCATACCCTTCTGTCCGTGGCTACCGACCACAACAACGAGGAGCAGCTCGGGGAACTGGTACGCCCCGTGGACGTGTTTGTGGATACTACCGCGCCCACCGTGGACATCTCGCCCGTGGTTCTGACGACCACCCATCGCCTCGGTCGGGGGCGCGTCGCCCTCACCGGCCAGGCCACCGACGCCACCAGTGGCATGGACCACGTGGAGGTCCAGATCGAGGGCGGGGGGTGGCAGCGCGCCTCCTGCTTCGACGACCGCTGGCGCTACGAGTGGTACCTGGGCGAGGACGTAGCCGGCGAAGCGTACACCGTCACCACCCGTGCCACCGACATGGCGGGGCACAGCAGCCGGGTGACCGAGACCGTCGCGGTCGACCTACAGGTGCCGAATCCCATCACCCTCACGCTGACGAGCGATGCGCAGGACATCCCGCCGGGCACCGTCTTCTACACATCGCCCGTTGTCCTCGACCTCTCGTGGGTTACGAGTACCGACCGGACGGATCTCGAGTACGACGTCGTGTGGTCTGTCTACAACCCAGACAAGACGGACCACCACATCCCGCCCTGGTCCATTCCCCACAACGGTCCGTTCGTGTCCCAGTACACGTCCGGCGAGGGCGAGCGGATTGTTCCCGCCGTCATCAGCCGGCTGGACGACGGCAACCGGCAGCGAGACGTCTACGGTTCGATCTATGTGGATAGCCCTCTCACCCCCGACTATGTCACACTGCAGCCGGCGGACGGGGAGACCGACCCCTATGCGGGCTGGATGGAGGGCGGCTGCAGCCTGGTGGGGATAGACCGGCGCGTCGAAGGTCACGCGCAGACCGGTGCGGCCCTGGCGCAGGAGCAGGCGATGTACGTTAGCTGGGACACCCAGGGCCTGCGCCTCGCTTGGACAGGGGCCAACTGGGACTACGACGGTGATCTCTTCATCTACCTGAGCACCCTGGGCGAGGGAGCGGCTACGGTCTTCAACCCTTACACTCGAACGCAAGACATTGACCTGAATATGGTCCCGGTCCTCGACGACATTATGGGCGGCTTCAGCTACGGCATCTGGGTGAAGGATGCCCAAACTGCCATGTTCACGTCCTGGGACGAGGACTACTGGGAGATCTCGGTGCCATTACTCACCCGCGAGAACTACCGATTCCACGAGGGACCGCAGGGCGGGCGAACCGACCTGTACGTCCCCTTCGACTGGATAGGCGTCAAGGATCCCATCCTCTCCCCGCTCGCCATGGTGGCGTTCGCCACCGAGGAAGACGGCCTGCGACTGTGGGCCACCATGCCCCCCGCGAACCCGGTCAACAGCGACCTGGTGGTGGAAACTGGTATATTCGCGGGGTATGAATACTTGTTCGGGCTGATGCACGCGTACGTGTGGCCCAACCTGGGGCCAGGGGTCTGTCCCAACAGACCGGGCGGCTTCCAGGACATGGCCGTTGACGCTGACCTGCAGTTCGAACTGAGCGCCGACCCCGTGGGCACGACCTACGGCCTGGTCGGGGATGACCTCTTCTGGCTGCAAGAACAGCTGATGGATCCTGATCGGCCCGCCGATCTGGTTGAGGGCTTCAACTTCATGGACACCATCCATCCTCCTGTGGGCGATGGCGACCTGATCAGCTACACCATTCATTACCACAACAACGGGACAGTCTCCTCCACGGTCACGGCCACTGTGGGCGCGCTCTTTGCGCTGCAGCTTGTTGGGGGCAATCCCCTGAGCCAGACGATCCCCCTTGGAGAGATCGGGCCGGGCGAGAACGGAACCGCTACCTTCCAGGGTCAGGTCGACCTGACTGCCACGTACAGCGTCTGCGTGACCATCAATCCCTTTGCTCCCGAGCTCTGCGAGCCTCTACGGGATTGGGCCTCTGTGAGGATCCTGGTCTATGACGGTTTCTACGGTCCGATCAGCCCGCTGGAATGGCTGTCTGCGGACCATCAGGTCGACGGCGAGAAGACGGAGTTCCTCGGCATCCTGGAGCCCGAGCGCTTTGTCAGTCCTGGGGACAATACCTTCCGTGGCTACGCCTACGACGACTCGGGCGTGCCGTTGGTCAGGCTTGAGACGGACTCCCCCTACACCATCACTAACTGCCTCGACCCCACGCCGATGGACGGCGAGTGGTCGTGTTTGTGGAATGCCACGGCTGTCAATGGAGGTACGCCACCCGGTGACGGTACCACCTTTGATCTGCGGCTGCAGGCCGTCGATGGACACCTTCGGGCCAGCGAGTGGACCGCGCCACGGACGTTCATCGTGGACCAAGGCTCGCCGACTGTCACGTTCTCGGCCGAGACAACGGCCGCCTACAGCGACACTGTGGTGAGCGACGCCACCCTCACCTTCCGCGGGTTGATATCCGACACCTATGCGGTCGGGGGGGTGGGGGTCTGCCTGAGGGCCGAGGGCGCCGAGGAAGCCTGTGGCGAGGCTAACTTGCAGTCCGTCGGGGCGGCCACCGGGTCCTACATGGACATCGCCTCGGTGCCTCTTGCCGTCACAGGTTGTGACTCCGGCGGGATCGACGTGTCCTTCGACGTGGCCGACGAATTCGAGGTCGGCGTCGTGCAGTTGGGCATCAACGTCGATCACGAGCGCCGAAACGACATATCGGGAACCCTCACGTCGCCAACCGGGACCCAGGTCCAGGTGCTGGGCGCAGACGAGGGCACACCACCCGTGTTCCAGAACCTGGATGTGCTCCTCTTTGACGCGGCGACATCCGCCCAGCACGATTTCAAGGGCGACGATAACACGGCGGATCCCCTGTTTGACCGTGAGGCTCGGCCACTCGACCCGATGAGCGTCTTCCGCGGCGAGGAGTCCGACGGCACATGGACGCTCAAGCTGTGCGACACCGTGCCCATCACCAAGGAGGGTACCTACAACCAGGCCCGCCTGAGCCTCACGCCAGTGGATACCAGCGCTCAGAGGGGAAGCTGGTCCTACAACGTCTCCGATCTGGGAGACATGGACAACGTAGGTCACACCGTCACCGCCGTGGGGACGGATCTGGCGGGCAACCAGAGCGAGCCCATCTCGCTCACGTTTGCTGTCGACAACGTGGCACCTTCTGTCGAGGTCACGGAGACGGTGACCGTGACGCTCACCACCCCCAACCGTCCTCCCGTGCGTGTGCTGGTCGGGACGGCCGAGGACGGGGGGCGGATCGTCCAGATGGTCGCGTTCGTAGAGGCGCCAAGCGGCGCGATGTCGAACCGGCAGGTCGCCCGCGGTGAGGGTGATGACGAGTGGTGGTTCGAGCTGAAGCCGGGCGACACGGGTCACTACCACATCTGGGTCAATGCTGTCGACGAAGCGGAGAACAGCAGCCGGGTGGGGGCGTACGACGTGGAGATCATCGAAGCGCCGTTCGCCGACGCGGGCGAGGACCAGACCGTCGGCCCGGGCGAGCTGGTCACCCTGGATGGGAGCGGCAGCTACGACTCCAGCGGCGATCCTCTGACCTACGGTTGGAGCCAGACCGGTGGCCCCGCTGTGGCGCTGAGCGACAACTCGGTTGTCACCCCGACGTTCGTCGCCCCGCTTGTGTCGGGCCCGATCACGTTCTCCCTGACCGTGACGAATACCTCCGCCCTGACGGATACGGACTCGACTTTGGTCACGGTCGCGAGCGCTGACTTGACGCTGGAGAAGAGCGCTAGTGCTGATACCCCGCGGGAGGGGGAGAGGGTTGTCTACGTCATCACGGTGACCAACAGCGGGCCTGACGAGGTCACCGGGGTGGTGATGAGTGACACGCTTCCTGGCGGCGTGACGTTCGACGCTCACGACGGGGGCTACAACGAGGACAGTGGCGAGTGGACGGTCGCCACGCTGGCTGCGGGCGTCAGCGACACGCTGCGCATCACCGTCACTGTGGACCCGGGCACGTGGGGCACCCAGATCACGAATACCGCCGCCATCACCCAGTACAGTCCCACCGACCTCACCACCGACGACCACCGGGCACAGACTGTCATCGCCGCTCAGCACCCCGATGCGGTCATCATAACCGTCACGCCGGAGGGCGGCGGCACGCTGATCTACGTCAACGAGCAGGGCTACACCACGACAGTCGAGATCCCGGCGGGCGCTGTGAGCGAGACGATCACCATCATCCTCACGCCGCTCGACGGGCCAACCCATCCCACGGCTCCGTGGGAGTTCGCCGGGCATGCCTTCACGCTCGAGGCCTACCAGGGGCCATATCTCGAGCCGGGTTACGTCTTCCAGGAGCCAATGTCGATCACCATCCACTACAGTGATGAGGACATCGCGGCGATCGCGGATGAGGCGAGCCTGTTGATCCGGACCTGGGTGGGGGGCGGTTGGATGGACGCGGCCTGCGATGGCTACCTCCGCAATCTCGAGGAGAACTGGCTGTCCACGGAGATCTGTCACCTGAGCGAGTTCGCGCTGCTGGGTGAGGGGCGGGCGGTTGGTGTGGGTGGCGAGACGCTGGTTGCGGCACCTCTTCCGGGACTGGCGATGCGGACCCTGCTGCTCGCGTTGGCCCTGGCGATCCTATTCAAGATTGCCGCAAGCGTCGTCGTACGCCGTGAGTAGGCGGCCGATGCGGTTGGAGGACCGACCTGCAAGACTCAGCGAGTCGGGGGCAGGGCCCTCGCTCCTGTCCAACGCCGTTCCGCAGTGTCGCAAGTCGAGACCTGGGCTAGTTCGCATAGTCAGCACCAACCGTTGTGCATTGCGGCTCGCTGCGTGGGTACAGGCGGCGAATTCTCTCATGCAAGGCTTGCATGGCAACAATGCATTGGCTTACGGTCACGACTTGCCCAGGGCTGAAGGCACGCCGAAAGCGCAGCAGCCAGACTTGCAGTGAAGCGGAAATCGTGTATGATGCGAGGAGACGTGTCGGACCGTCCCTGGTTGCGCTCGATGGCCAGAAGACGGGGAGTGGCCGAATCAGAGAGTCCTAGTGATGAAGGAGGATTGACGATGGAATTCGAAGGCTACTGCGTGAAATGCCGAGCGAAGCGACAGATCAAGGACGGTAAGGTGACCGTGACGGAAAAGGGTCGCCGGATGGCCAAGGGCACCTGCCCGGAGTGCGGGACCAAGGTGAACCGGTTCCTGAAGAGCGAGGGCTAGGGCCTGGGCGCAAGCTGAGGACAACTCTCTGCGCCAATTAGGTCACAACTCAGGTCTTGTGGCTCAGGGGCCGTGGCGCTTGTGGCTGCTTGAGCCAGCAGGATAGGTCACTACCCGACCGCGCCCACCGGGCGCGGTCGGACCATTCCTCGCCCTCCTCCACGGCACCGGTCTATGGGCCTAGCGGCGGTGTGGCCGCTGTTGCCTGCTGGGGATTGAGGGGTAGCTCCAGTGTGATGCGGCTGCCGTAGCCAAGCCTACTCTCCGCCAAGACCCGGCCGCCGTGGGCCTCTGCTATGCTCCGGACAATGGCCAATCCCAACCCACTTCCCTCCACGGCGCTCTGGTCCTGCCCTCGCCCGCGGTAGAAGCGCTCGAAAACGTGAGGCAGATCCTCTGGGGGAATCCCTTGGCCGTCGTCCGCCACCCAGAAGCGCGCCTTCTGGCCCACAAGCTGAGCGCCTATCTCCACCCGCCGGCCTGGCCGCGTGAACTTGAGCGCGTTGTCCAGCAGATTGGATAGCGCCAGCTCGATACGGTGTCGGTCACAACGCAGTTGCAGCGGTGTCGCCGGCACCTCTGTGGCAAGGGTGAGGCCCCTGTCCAGTGCTTGCGGACGGAAGGCTGAGGCCGTTGCCGCGACCAGGTCCCGAGCGTCGTGCTCAGAAAGGTCGAGGCTAACCAGACCAGCCTCGATACGGGAAAGGTCCAGCAGGTTGTCCGTGATCCATCCCAACCGTCCGAGCTGGGTTTCGCTCTCGGCGAGGAACTCCTGCCGGGCATCTGGATCATCGGCCGCCGCGCCCTGGAGGAGTTCATTGAAGTTGCGCAGCGCTGTGATAGGCGTCCGGAGCTCGTGGGATGCGTCCGCGATGAAGCGCCGCAGCGTGTCCCGCTCGGCGGCCAGCTCCGAGAAGCTCGCCTCTAGCCGCTCCGCCATGCGGTTGAATTGCCTTGCCAGTTGACCGATCTCGTCGTCGCGATGAACAGGAGCGCGGACGGATAGGTCGCCACCGCTCATCTCGGCTGTTGCCGCGGTCAGCTTCTTCAGCGGTTGTGTGAGTCGTCCACTAACGAGAAGGCCGACCAGGACGGCTAGTAGGGTCGTTCCCCCGCCGGCCAGCAGCAACGCGCGGCGCGCAGTCGCCACCGCCTCTGCCACCGCGTCCGGGCTCTTGCTGAGCTCCGCAGAGCCCAGGGTATCTGTTTCGTCCCCGATGGGCACAGATACCACGCGGTCTGGGTCCGACGGCACGTCCTCTACCGAAAAGGCCACGGGCTCGGCCTCCCGACCTCCCGTCTGGTTCCCGAGCATGTCGGCTATCTGCTCCGCCTGGACCAGGGATCCGAAGACAAAGCGTGTGCCCCACGGGCTGACCCTCCGTTCCGCCACCAAGAACTCAGCGCCTGTCGGAAGCTCCCGAAGCAGGTCCTCACTGAGCTCGAACGTGACAGGAACGATCCCTTGCAGCTCCAGATCGTTCAGGATGCGGTCTGCGGAGGCCGGCTCGTCAAGGTGGGAGTCTGCAGCGGGCACGATGATCAGGGGCCCCGGCAGGCCATCGAACGGGGATGGCGTGCCTCGGACAGGCACGCTCACGATCCACAGCGCCTGGTCTCGATGGGATGCCCGCCCCGAGTCAGCCAGAACCTGCCCTTCCCCGTCGAGGATGCGTACGCGAGCATTCCCTAGGAATGAGGCTGTGCGAGCCAGTTCCTCCAGCGAGGT
>JASFVG010000134.1:0-10704 GCA_050049955.1 Anaerolineae bacterium
GGTCTGGCCCGCGTGCTTGAGGTCGTACTCCAACTGCGCGGCGAGGCAGGACAGAGACAGATCGAAAACGCGGAGGTCGGCCTGGCCTTCGGCTGGCGGGGCGTTCCCACCACTGGCGGTGCTGCCGCCGTCCTGAGCAGATAGGGGGCCAACTATGAGTGGAATTAGGGGTAAGCTGAGCAGAGACCGCGTCGCCGTCGTCGGCGCGGGCATGACTAGGTTTGTTCGCCGAGCCCAGGAGACCGCCAAAGAGCTGGCCTGGGAGGCCGCTCACCTAGCGCTGGCGTCGTGCGAGATGACCCTGGATGACATCGACGCGGTCGTGATCGGCACCGCACCGGACGCCTTCGACGGCGTCCATATGAAAAGCGAGTACTTGTCGGATGGGTGTGGAGCCTGGGGCAAACCCGTGATGCGTGGCTACGTTGGCGGGGGTACCGGCGTCTTTGCACCGATCCAGGGCTGGTATCATGTCGCGAGTGGTCTCTTTGACACGGTTCTGGTCGTATGTGAGGAGAAGATGTCCTCATGTCAGCCGCACCCTCAAGGGGCCTTTCTGACCATCTTTGATCACACGACTGAGAGGCCCCTGGAGCCAAACCTGCTCTGGATCTTTGCGCTGGAGATGAACGCGTATATGCATCGCTACGGCCTCAGCAAGCGCGACATCGCCACCGTATCGGTCAAGAACAAGCGGAATGCCGCCGACCACCCCGCGGCCCTTCTTGGTGATCCAGACATCACGGTCGAGGACGTGCTCAATTCGCCGGTCTTGGCCTGGCCTGTCCAGCGGCTCGATGTGAGCCCGGTTACCGACGGTGCTGTGGCGCTGGTCATGAGCGCCAGCCACGTCGCCCGTCGCGTGACCGACAAGCCGGTCTGGATTGAGGGTGTCGGCTGGAACCTCGACACCGCCTACTGGACGAACCGCGACCTCTCATACCCGGTCTATGTCGAGGAGGCGGCGCGGATGGCCTACGACATGGCCGGCATCACTGAGCCGCGCAAGCAGATCCATATCGCTGAGCCGTACGATCCCTTCGACTACAAGGAACTGCACCATCTAGAGGGCCTGATGCTGTTCGACAAGGGTGATGCCCCCCGAGCGGCCGCCGATGGCGTGACGGAGCGCGATGGTGATCTGCCGGTCTGCCCATCCGGCGGTCTGCTTGGCGTCGGCAATCCGATCGCCGCGGCGGGCCTGATGAAGGTCGCGGAGATCTTCTGGCAGTTGCGCGGCGAGGCCGGCGCTCGTCAAGTTCCGGGCAACCCCAGACGCGGCTTGGCGCAGGCCTGGGGCGACCTGATGCAGGTCGGCACCGTGGTCGTGATGGGGATCTGACTCCCGCACTAATCGCGGCTAGCTCGCAGCTGCAAGCGTGAGGGCCGAAAGGAGAAACCGATGGAGCAGTTCGTGTACGACAGCGTCTACCTTCACAGCGCCGATTTCCGTGAGGGCCGCGTTCTCTTCGAAACCTGGGACCCGAACACCCAGTACGCCTGGGATGCGGGCGTGGCTATCGGGCGGTACCTGCACGAGCTCAGGGCCGGCCGACTGATCGGGCGTAGCTGCCCCGAATGCCAGCGCATCCTGATCCCACCCCGCATGTTCTGCGAGGCGTGTTTTTGCGCCACGGACCGCTGGATACCGCTGCGCGACACTGGGACGGTGCTCACTTTCTCTCGATGCTACGTCACCTGGGACATGATCAAGCTTGAAGAGCCTCAGATGCCCGCGGTCATTGAGATCGACGGCGCGTCTCCAGGGATGGGGATCATGCATATGCTGGGGGAGGTAGACCCTGGCAGTCTGGCGATCGGCATGCGGGTGCAGGCGGTGTGGAAGCCGCTCGAAGAGCGCAGTGGTGCTATCACCGACATATCGTACTTCAGACCGTTGAGCGGGTCGCCGCAGCCTGCCGAATGACCCGCCACGTTCGGGATACCGCAGGAGACCAACTATGAGTATGCACCATCGAATCAAACACGCTGACCAGGCCGTGAGCTGGCGCGGCGACATGCCTACGCTGGGTCGCTACACGGTCGGCATCGCTGGAGAGACGTTCCTCCGTCGAATCAAGGAGGATGGGCAGTTCCTGGCGACCGTCTGCTTGGACTGCGACACAACCTACATGCCCCCACGCCTCTACTGTGAGCAGTGTTTCGCTCACCTGGATCAATGGGTTGAGGTGGAGCCGGTGGGCCGTGTCCATACCTTCACCGTATTGCACCAGAGCCTCGACGGCGAGCCGCTCCCCAAGCCGCGCGTTATGGCGTTCATCCATCTCGAGCAGACTGACGGCGGCCTCGTCCACGACCTCGACGAGGTCGAACCGGATGAAGTCTATCTCGGCATGATGGTTGAAGCCGTCCTGAGGCCGAAGGCTGAGCGCAAAGGCGGCGTTACCGACATCCGGTACTTCCGCCCCGTGGAGTGACGCCGATCCATAGCGGAGCGGAGAATCCCCCGACAGCAATTGGACTGTCGAGCTACGACGCTGTCCTGGCCGAGTGCCCCAGCACTTGGCCGGCCGCGTTGCCCCGGCGGTCCGCGGGCCACCTCGCCAGCTGGGCCGCCGCCGGCAGGGTTCTGAGAAGTGCCCGGTCTGTGTGTGTGGCATAGTGCGAAGACTGAGCAACCGTTCGGTTAGGCTGGCGGCGACCCGCTTCTGGGCCTCAGACACCGCGGTGATGCTCGGGATGGCCGTCGTGGTCGGCCTGGGGGGCGGACTGGGCGCTGTCGCTTTCCGGTGGCTCCTCACCACTGCCCAGGGTGCCTTCCTTCTCCTCGGGGAGCGGCTGAGCATCTTGGGTCGTGTGCCCGCCGCCATCCTGCCGGCCCTCGGGGGGCTTGTCGTCGGCTTGCTCATCCACTTCTTGGCACCCGAGGTGAGGGGGCCAGGTGTATCCAACGTCATGGAAGCCATTGCGCTTAATGGGGGCCGGATCCGTCCCCTTGTCGCAGCGGCAAAGCCCGTAGCTACCGCTGTCACCCTTGGCAGCGGAGGTTCTGGAGGTCGGGCAGGGCCGATCGTTCAGATCGGCGCGGCCATCGGATCCGCGACAAGTCAGCTTGCCCGCCTGTCTAGCAGGCGAACCAAGAGCCTCGCTGCATGCGGGGCGGCCGCTGCGCTCGCCGCCATGTTCAACACTCCGCTCGCCGGCGCGATGTTCGCGCTCGAGATCCTGCTAGCAGAATTCAGCCTGCTGCAGTTCGGCAGCGTGGTCGTGGCCTCCGTCAGCGCCAGCCTCGTCGGCCACGCGTTTTTCGGGAAAGCGCCGGTCCTTGCCCATCCGCCTTCCGCCTTTCCGCAGAGCTGGGAGCTTCCGGCCTATGCCCTGCTGGGAGTCGCCGCTGCGTTCGTTGGCGTGGGGTTCACGCGCCTGTTGCACGGCGTCGATGATGCCTTCAATGATGTCTTCTCCGGCACGCCGGTGCCTCCCTATCTGAGACCCGCGGTCGGGGGATTGTTCGTGGGCCTTGCTGGACTCTGGTTCCCACAGGTTCTCGGTGTCGGATTCGATACGGTTGAGGCCGTCCTCTTCAATCGGCTTGCATGGGGCTCTATCGTCCTGCTGGGCCTCCTCAAGCTCGCGGCAACATCTATCACCATCGGGTCCGGGGGTTCCGGCGGCATATTTGGTCCCAGCATCTACCTCGGGGCCGTGCTGGGCGGCCTTGTCCATCACCTGGTGCACCAGGCGATGCCAGCTCTCCCCGACACACCGACCTATGCCGTCGTGGGTATGTCAGCGGTCCTGGCTGCAGCCAGTCAGGCTCCCATCACCGCGATCCTCGCACTGTTTGAGATGACGCACGACTACAACGCCATCCTGCCGCTGATGCTGGCTACTGTCATCAGCGCCATTGTCGCTCGGCGCCTACTCGCCGACAGCATCTACACGCTCAAGCTTACCCGCCGCGGTATCGATATCGCGGCCTGCAGGGACCTCAATCCAATGAGCTCCATCCTGGTCCAGGAGGCGATGACGCCTATTGAGGCGATGGCAACAGTGACGCCCGACACGCCGCTGCCCACGCTCAGCGCCGTCTTCGCCGAGACCCATCATCACGGCTTGGCCGTTGTCGATGGAAACGACCGGCTAGTTGGCGTGGTCACCGTGAGCGATTTGGGAAAGGCCCAGGCGCGGCAACGGATAGATGGCTCTGTGAGGCACATCTGCACCGACCGAGTGCGCACTGTGTACCCCGATCAGACGCTTGCGGATGCGCTCCGTCACTTTGGCGCTATGGACGTCGGTCGTCTGCCTGTTGTCAGTCGGGGAGGCGGAAACCAAGTCGTGGGGATGCTTCGTCGAGGCGACATCATTCGCGCCTACTCCCGGGCGTGCATCAGCAATCACGGGCTGATCGACCGTATGGATCAGGCAAGGCTGGGGCGGCAGGCCGGGGTGCACGTGTTTCGGTTCACGCTCTCGGATACCGACCAGGCCGTGGGCAGGTCACTCGAGGAGCTCAGCCTTCCCCCCGGGTGCCTTGTGGCGTCCATCCGTCGCGGTGACCGTGTCGTTGTCCCTCACGGCGATACCCGTCTGGCAGCTGGCGACGAGATTGTCGCGGTCATGAGCCACGATGGCGAGCACCGCTTGCGGACGTGCCTGAGGGGGCATGAAGAGGCCCCATCGTAGCCCCTCAGCTACACTGGGAGTATCACAGGGACCTCGAGCCCAAAAGCTTCACCCATCCTATGGAACCCAGACACCATAAGACCCATCCTCTTGCAGTCATCGTCCATGGAGGCGCTGGTGAATTCGCCCAGGCGAGCCACACCGACTGCGTGGAGGGCTGTCGTCGGGCGGCAGCAGCCGGCTGGGAGGTGCTAACGGGAGGCGGGACGGCGCTTGAGGCGGTCGAGACGGCGGTGCGCATCCTCGAAAATGACTCAACCTTCGACGCCGGCCGAGGGGCGTTCTTGAACGCTCGGGGCGAGGTAGAACTGGATGCAATGATCATGGACGGCGATACGCTGAACCTGGGCGCCGTGATGGCGGTGAAGCGAGTCCGCAACCCCATCATGCTAGCTCGGCTGGTGATGACGGAGTCAGAGCACAATGTGCTGGTTGCCGAGGGCGCCGAGGCGTTTGCGCTCGATCAGGGCCTCTCGCTCTGCCCCAACGCTGACCTGATCGTGCCGCGTGAGCTCGAGCGGCATAGGCGTTCGCGCGCGGCGCGTTCGGCGGTGCAGTCAACCAGGCCTGTAGCTGGTGACACCGTGGGGGCCCTGGCGCTGGATGCTGGCGGGCACCTGGCTGCGGCCACCTCTACTGGGGGGACCCCTGGAAAGCAACCCGGCCGAGTCGGCGATTCGCCATTGGTGGGGTCCGGCGCCTACGCTGATGATGGTGTGGGGGCCGCCACTGCCACCGGCGAGGGCGAGCAGCTGATGAAGGTATTGATCAGTAAGTCGGCTTGCGACTACATCCACGGGGGAATGACTGCCCAGGAGGCGGCCGATGCGTCCGTCTCGCTTCTGGCTCACCGAACAGCCGGCCTCGGCGGGGTTGTTGTGCTGGACCCGCAGGGTGGCATCGGGATATCCCATAACACGCTCTACCTGGCCCACGCAACCGTCGACGCGGGCGGCACGATCACAGCGAGCATGTCACCCGACCCCGTGACGTCGACCTGATCTGCATCTGGGACCGACGAGAGGAGGAAACCCTGTGAAACGGCCGCTGTGGGAACCTTCCCAGACACGCACGGACGAGGCCAATCTGACGCGGTTCGTCGAGTTCGTCAACGCAGAATGCGGACGTGAGATCGACACGTATTCCCAGCTCTACGAGTGGTCAGTCGAAAACATACCAGAGTTCTGGGCTGCCATGTGGGCGTTTGGGCAGATTCGGGCGTCCAGCTCCTACATGGAGGTCGTCGACGACCTGGGCGTGTTCCCGGGCGCGAAGTGGTTCGGCGGGGCCAGGCTCAACTTCGCTGAGAATCTGTTGAGGTATCGCGACGACCGTCTGGCCTTCATCTTCCAAGGCGAAACTCGGAAGTCGGGGCGGATGACTTACGCAGAGCTGTATGATCGAGTGGCCCGCCTTGCCGCATCCCTCCGCGAGCTGGGCGTCGCCCCAGGAGACGTCGTGGCGGCCTACATGCCGAACCTGATGGAGACCGCCGTCGCCATGCTTGCGGCCACGAGCCTTGGGGCGGTTTGGGCATCTTGTGCTACGGATCTCGGGCCCAAGGCGGCGCTGGACCGCCTTGGGCAGATCCGGCCCCAGGTCCTGTTCACTGCAGATGGGTATTTCCACAAAGGCAGGGTATTCGACACACGAGAGAACGCGGCGAGGGTAGCCTGCGAGATTCCGTCGCTGAAGAAGGTCATCGTGGTTGACTATGCGATGGAACGCGGCAGCGAGACTCAGTACGCGACACGTAGTATCCCCAACGCCATCGACTTCGAGGGTTTCCTGGCCGACCAGGACTACCTGCCCCTTAGCTTCGCGCAACTACCCTTCGACCACCCCGTCTACATCATGTTCTCCTCGGGTACGACCGGCAAGCCCAAGTGCATGGTCCAAGGGGCCGGGGGCATTCTGATCACCCATTTGAGGGATCTCATGCTGCATGCCGACCTCAAGAGGAGGGACAGGTTCCTCTACATAACCACTTGCAGCTGGATGATGTGGAACTGGCTGATCAGTTCTCTGGCCGTGGGTGCCACGATCGTCCTGTACGATGGGCACCCTAACTACCCGGACCCGGGCGCGATGTGGCAGCTGGCGGAGACATTGGGCGTAACCATCTTCGGCACGAGCGCCACCTACATCAACTACCTGCGAAAGCAGGGCATCAGCCCGAGGGATGATTACGACCTGTCGTCCTTGAGAGAAGTGCTTCAGACCGGCTCTCCCCTCTCGGCGGAAGGCTTCGAATACGTCTATTCGTCGATCAAGGCGGACCTGCACTTCAACTCTATCACGGGCGGTACCGACCTGAACGGGCTTTTCGCTGGCGGCATTCCCACATTGCCCGTGTATGCGGGCGAGATTCAAGCCCCGTCTCCAGGGATGAGGGTCAAGGCCTACGACGAGGAGGGCCAGCCTGTGGTCGACCAACAGGGGGAGCTCGTGTGCGAGGCTCCATCCCCTTCGATGCCGCTCTACTTCTGGAACGATCCTGATGGTCGGAAGTACAGGGACGCCTATTTCACCTTCTACGCCGACCAGAACGTGTGGCGCCACGGCGACTTCGTTATTATGCACAGCGACACGGGCGGAATGACCCTCTATGGGCGCTCGGACTCCGTCCTGAAGCCGGCAGGCGTGCGAATAGGCACGGCAGAGATCTATAGGGTGGTCGAGTCAATCGACGCGGTCGCCGACAGCCTCGCGATTGGGCAGAGCTGGCAGGACGATCAGCGGATCATTCTCTTCGTGAAGCTTGCTTCTGGGCTTTCCTTGACTGAACCGCTTCGCGAGGAAATCCGGAACAGGCTCCGCCGAGATGCCTCCCCTCGGCATGTGCCGGCTCTGATCGTGGAGGTATCAGACATCCCCTACACCTTCAGCGGTAAGAAGGTCGAGAGTGCAGTAGCCAATCTCGTCGCAGGCAAACCGGTCCTCAATAGAGCTTCCCTCCGCAACCCTGAGTCGCTAGATCACCTTCAGGAGATCCTTCCCCGGCTGGACCACAGAAGCGGGGCGCAGATTCCATCAGTGCAACCATAGGAGACACCACAATGGACTTCGCACTATCCGAAGAACACCGAATGCTGCAACGGATGGTCCGGGAGTTCGCCGAGCGGGAGATCGCTCCGCGCGCGGAGGAGATCGATGCCAACGACGAGTTCCCTCACGATCTCTTCCGGAGAATGGGTGAGGTTGGTCTCCTTGGCCTGCCCTTCCCCCCGCAGTTCGGCGGCTCCGGGGCCGATTACCACGCTTTGGTCGTCGCACTGGAGGAGATCGCTCGGATCTCCGGGTCGGTGGCCATTACGCTCGATGCCCACACCTCGCTCTGCTGCGAGCCGATCTACCGTTTCGGCAACGAGAAGCAGCGGCTGAAGTACCTCATGCCTCTGGCTCGCGGCGACCAGATTGGCGCGTTCGGGCTCACCGAGCCCCAGGCTGGATCCGATGCAGGGGCGACGCAAACGCGCGCCGTACGACAGGGCGACGAATGGGTTGTGAATGGTCAAAAGATCTACATCACGAATGGATCCGTTGCCGACGTCGTCGTCTTCACGGCCACGACCAATCCGCGCGAGGGCACCCGGGGCATATCGGCGTTCATTGTGGAGAAGGGAACCGTCGGCTTCAACGCGGGACGCGACGAGAAGAAGATGGGCTTGAAGGGCTCCGTGACCTCCGAGCTGTTCTTTGAGGACTGTCGGATTCCCGCGGAGAACCTGCTGGGGACGGAGAACCGGGGCTTCGAGCAGTTCTTGGCGACCCTCGATGCGGGGCGCGTGGCCATAGCTGCGATGGCGGTGGGCTTGGCCCAGGGGGCATACGAGCGATCCGTCGACTACGCGAAAGAACGAGAGCAGTTTGGTCGGCCCATAGCGGAATTCCAGGCCATCCGCTGGATGCTGGCAGACATGTGCACTGAGATTGAGGCGGCTCGACTGATGGTCCATCGCGCTGCGTGGCTCAAGGAGCAGGGAAAACGGTACACTCAGGCAGCGTCCATGGCAAAGCTGTTCGCGACGGAGATGGCAGAGCGCGTCTGCCACCGGGCAATCCAGATCCACGGAGGATACGGCTACGTCCGCGAGGCCGAGGTCGAGCGCATGTACCGCGATCAGCGATTGTGCCAGATTGGGGAAGGCACCAATGAGATCCAGCGGCTGGTCATCTCGCGGGAGCTGCTCAGAAGCTGAGACGGGCGAAGCTGGCGGGCTGGGATCGCTTCCCCGCCCGACGAGGGCGACAGCTAATGCACCAGTTGGGTCGGCTGAACGTAGGGCAGATCAGGGCCGCAGTGGTGAAGGCCGGCGGAGACGCGGGATTCTGGCGCGATGTGATCTACCGCGAGAGGGTTGGCTCCACCAATGACGTGGCAAGAGCGTTGGCAGGGCGTGGGGCGGCAGAGGGTATCGTCGTCGTCGCAGACGAACAGATCGCTGGTCGCGGGCGGCTCGATCGTCGGTGGATCGCTCCGCCTCGGACTGGTCTCCTGTGCTCAATCCTCTTTCGGCCCGAGCTTGAACCAGCCCGTGTGGGCCTTCTCACCATGCTCTGCTCGATGGCGG
The DNA here is from genome assembly GCA_050049955.1 of Anaerolineae bacterium. GTDB lineage: Bacteria > Chloroflexota > Anaerolineae > B4-G1 > B4-G1 > SKLM01. The sequence goes on from JASFVG010000134.1 coordinate 9,225, forward strand.
CAGCCGATGCAGTCCAGCGAGTGGCAGGGCTGTCGGTCGGCGTCAAGTGGCCAAATGACCTGATCGTCGAACTTGAGCCGACCGGCCGAGAACCGCTGGGCTGGCGCAAGCTTGCGGGCATCCTCACTGAGACCGGATTGATCGGCGACGCCCTAGCCTTCGCCGTAGTGGGCATCGGCATCAACGTGAACGTACCAGCCCAGGCACTGCCCGATCTGGCGCCGCGCGCAACAAGCATCCTGGCCGAAACGGGCCAGCCGGTCGATCGGTCGCTCCTTCTGATCGAGCTGCTGGAGCGCGTTGCGACGCGGTACGCACGGTTGAGGGACGGCGAGCAACTCCACGGGGAGTGGGCGTCCCGTCTGACGACTCTCGGACGGTGGGTGATCGTCACCACGCTGGACGGACAGCTGGCTGGCAGGGCTGAAGCCGTCGACCCGGACGGAGCGCTTCTTGTCCGGACAGACGACGGCATCACGCATCGACTGCTTACCGGGGATGTTGCCCACCTCGAGGTTTGAGGCTCCGGCGCACCGCTCGGGGTCGCTGGACGGACGCTCAAGACCCTAGCAGTGAGCCGAATTGATGCTGGGGCTCGTCTTTCAACCCGACGCTTCCTCTTCGTCCGTGCTAACGGTCTGGCGATGCGTCCGAAGCGCAGCCCTTAGCTTCCGCCAGTCAGCGCGTATCCGCTCCTCCCGTGCTCGCTGGACCCGGTGCGTGCTGTACCGCGTCTCCACGAACGCCTCTGTGACCCGCTCGAGCTCCTCCTCAACGTGAGATACGTTCGGGGCCAACCTACACTCGTATTCATAGGGTGTTTCAGAGCCATCGCGAGGATAGCCCCGCCGGGCCGCCCGGCGCAGGATACTCAGATAATAGTATAGCGTTCGCTCCCGACGGGACAGCGCCGCCAGGCGAAGAAATCCCAAGCGTCTCCGGTCGGGTCGTTCAGCGCCCTCCTCCCGCCGTCGTCTCGCGCGGATTCGGGCAGGTATGCGCTGCCGCACCGAGGCGACGAGGAGGGCCACGCGGCGCCAGAGCGCGGCCAGCAAGCGCACGAGTCCGTGGATAGGCCGGAAGCTCGCCAGCGTATGCGCCAGCTCCGGTCGATCCCGCAGATAGCCTCTCAGGACGTATGCTGCTGCCACCAGTGTTACAATCCAAAAGGCGGTCGATTTGACGACTTCCAGCCAAGGCGGAGCAGGTCCTTCCGCTGCTATCGTCGGTGCAGCCGGGCGCGGAGCGGAAGGAGGGGCTGATGGCCTCGATAGTTCGGCGCCGAACAGCCGCGCCAATGGTGTGATCAGCAGAAGGAAGGCCAGGATTAGCAGGTGCAACACCACGTTGGAGACGTACAGGATCGCACCGATGACCAGCGAAGCGACCTCCAGCAGGGAAAGCGTGTAGCCTGTCGGCAGCAGGAAGGCCAAGAGGCCGGCCAGGGCGAGCAGGAGCAGTGTGTAGCGCGCCCAGTGTG
>JASFVG010000135.1:0-10670 GCA_050049955.1 Anaerolineae bacterium
GTCAATGCCGGAAGGCCCCAGGGCGCTGCCGGGCACGGAGCCCAGTGGCGTCGCTTCCTGGGCAAACCCGATCAGCGCCTGACGGGCGGCGCCCAGAGCGATGTCAGCGATCAAGTCATTGCTCGCGTCAGCGATCAGCTGGATCGCGGGGCCATCCCCCGGCCGGTCCACTGCCGCAGCGAAACCCTCTGGCACGACGATGGCGAGGACCGCGTCTCCACCGTCGAGGAGATCCCGTGCTTCCGCCACGTTCGCTGGAAAGTGGCTGATCTGAAGCTCATCGCGGTTCCCCAGTGCCTCGACAATGCGCCGGGTCGCCGTAGATCGATCACGATCGAGCAATGCCACATCGAGTCCTTCGATCCTGCCAGAGGTAGAGTGGGCCAACAGGAAGAGCTGGAGGACCGGAAGCGTGAAGAGGAAAGCCGTCATGGCCCAGTCTCGGCGCAACTGGACCAGCTCCTTTCGCGCGAGATTCCTCACACGGAGCAACATGACAATCGATCTCGGTCAAAGAATGGAAGGTGCCGAGATGAGCCCGTCCTCTCGGCCAACGCAGGAGTTTCGCCCAGGTGGTGGCAAGGAGCCGTCACTGGAAGTCCTCCAGGGGCAGGCTGCAAGAGCCTATCCAACCGCGGGCCCCCCCGAAGCGCCTAGGCAAGCTTCTTCCTGAAGAGTGATAGGCTGGTGATCTGACAAGCGACACCAATCCCGAGCAGCGCAGCGGCCGGCCTCCAGAGGGCCTTCACGGTCGTGCCTTTCAGGAACAGACTGCGCGCGATACCGACGAAATGCGTTGGTGGCAGAAGATAGGCCACAGCCCGGGCAACGGGCTGTTCTGCGACCGGCCGGAAGAGCCCGGTCAGGAAGAAGCTGGGCACGAAGAACACGGCCAGGATGACGAACATCGCCGTCTGCTGGTTGCGGACGAAACTAGCTACAACCAGACTAATCCCCATGCTAGCAATCAAGTAGTCGGTAGTGAGGATCAGAAAGCCGGCGATTGTACCTCTGAAAGGAACACGAAACCAGACCGTAGCGACCACCCAGGCCAAGACGGCGCCGAATACTCCGCTGACGACATAGGCTAGGACCTTCCCCGCCAGATACTCTGCCCCCTGCACAGGCGTGGCAATCAGGCTCTCCAGAGAGCCCATCTCCTTCTCGCGGGCCAGAGCAAGGGCGAGGGCCATGGCAGGCATGCATAGGATCACTGCCAAGAGACCTGGCACCATGCTGAACACGGACTTGAGCGTCCCGTTGTACCAGGCTCGGTCCACGACGTCGAGTGCCTCGACGATAGCTAAGGACTCGGCACCGAGCCCGGCTCTTGACTGGGCTATGTGTGCGACAAAGGCCCCAACGCGACTCTCCAATCTCGCAACGGACTGGCTGGCGGCAATCGCATCGACGCCATCGACGATGCACTGCACCTGGGCAGGCTCTCCGCCAAGAGCTGCTTCTGTGAACCCTCTGGGAATAGCGAGCACAATGTCGGCCGCACCACGACTGAAGAGCTGCTCCGCCCGCTCGTCTTGGTGCAGCCAAGACCCGACGACGAAATCGCCATCGGCCGCGATATGCGACACGAGGTCTCGGGTGACTGATGTCCGGTCGGCATCGCGCACGGCAAGCACCACTTGCCCGACATCCAAGGCAAAGACGTACGCTAGGGTCACCAGTAGGAAAGCGGGTCCCACCGTCACCAGGAAGAGGAGCCGAAGATCGCGGCCTATGTGACGGAATTCCTTGATGCCCACAACCAGTAGTCGGCGAGTCGACATGGTCAGGCCGCTTGGCCTCCTGTGATCGAAACTATCGGTAGCCCGCTGGGCTGCCGCCCCCGACGTCGCCCGTCCCACAGCTCAGAACCCGGCACTCTCTAGACTCCCCGTGGTCCCTCGGCTCTGGCAGGTGATTCGACACCAAACGCCCACAGCCGAAGGCCATGGGTCTGCAGCGTCCTAGGGCGCCAGACGAAAACCGTGTCTACGAGCCAGTTCCGCGATATCGCGCACTCTCTCTCTGTGCACCCTCTGACCCAGCGAGTAGCTCTCATATCGTCCCTCCAGCGCAAGGATCATCGTCTCAGCTATGTAGGCGTAGGCCTGACCCGCCGGAATCCCGAGATTGAGGCCGATATCCACCCGACCCGGTACTGTGACCACCCCACCCGCAGTCAGGAACACGTCGGGCCGTTCCCGCCGTACAGTGGGCGAAACGTCCCCAGGAGGTACGACGTCGCATACGATCGCATTGCGCTTGAGGTGATCAGCGAGAATCCGGGGTCGGGCGGCTCTCCCGGCGCTCAACACAAGATCCGCCTCTCGGATGGCATCAATGCGGGTCGATACCCGCACTCTGCCAACAGCTCCGGCGGCTTCAACCAGCGCTCGTGCCCGGCTGAGGTCTATCTCACGGTGTCCGACCAGAATGAGCTGCTGTACCAGCGGTGCGAGCAGCTCGGCACAACCCAGCCCGATGCTCCCGGACGCACCCACGACAGCGGCCGTAGCCGTCCCCGGGCTTGGCCGCCCACCAGCCGAGTCCTTCGCCAAACTGACAGTTCGGCCGGGCCCCCGGCGGCCTGCCAGCTCCACCGCCTGTTCAAGCGCCGCCACTGCCGAAGCGACGGTAAGGCTGTTCCCGGTGCTGACGGGCATGTTGAGCCGCTGAGCTATGGTCACCCCTCCGTCGCCCACGCCGGAGGCCAACGGGCCCAATGCAAGCAACCCAGCCCCTTGTCTTTGCGCCAGCCTGCCCGCCCAGACGATCCTATCGTACACCACCTGGGGGGGCAGGCGGAGCATCTGACGGGCCGACAGGGGACACCTCACGCCCCATCCCTCGACCTCTCTTCCGGTCATTTGCGAATGCACACCTTCAATGTGAGACAGCAAGTGTCGTGGCCAAAGCCTGCCAATGAGCCTGATCAGGGGGGTGAGCGCAGGGCGCGCACCGGCCAGATAGCCGAGTGGTCCGTGGATGCGGCCCTCGCTCGGCGGCGTTATGAAGGCGAAGTGCTCCATCGGAGGTACGGTATGCAGAGCCCACATAGGCAGCCCTCAAGCATATGGGCCCGCCCCTGCGCCACCGCCAGGCTTCGCCATCCACGCTGAGGTCGTCATAGTCTCCACGGGGAATGGTAGGGGCACCGAGCCTACGCGCATCAGGGACGAGCAGAAAGGCCTCAAGCCTCGTCTTCCGTCGAGGGCATGCTGGGAGGCTGGGGATGCTTTCCAATAAGGATGGTACAGGTCGGATCCCCTGTGGCGATACAAGAGATCTCCTCGATGTAGAACTTCTCACCTCCGGCCAACCAGTAGAGGAGCTCCTCCAGGAGGCCAATAGACAGGTGGCAGCAAGGCGCATCGGTTCGCCGCCCCCAGCAGACGCCGCACTGCTCGGCAATCCAACGGAAGTGGCGCTCGTCTTCCTCCAGCCGAATCCTGTGATCCGAGTATTGCCTGGAGATCTGTGCCAGGGTCTCAAATCCAACCCTCAGCCTCGTCCTCAAGGGCAGAACGCGGAAGGCAAGATCAGCGACGCCCAGCACAGCACGCAGGTCCTCGGCACCAATCCTAAAGCACGCGCTTCCGATCTTTCTCACCAGGCCTCGGCCGCTCCGAACCCCGTACAACTCCTCCAGCGCTAGCTGCATCCCGGCCAGCTCTTCGAAGGAGAACTCTCGGGCGAAGTTGTTCGGGGGATAGTCCTCCAGCCGATCGGGCATCCTGGCCATGGTCAGGACGGTCTCCATAACCTCCCGCCCAACCACCTCTTCGAAAGCCAGCAGGGCGATACGGCCCATTTTGTTCGGGAAGTAGCCCTCTAACGCGCTCGACTGCGCGGCCCCTTCTCGCGTGTTGTATGGCTGGTTAGTGGGCATAGCAAGGAGGGGGGTGAGCGATGAGTCGACTCTTCCGATCGGTGCACTCATTAATCTCTTTCGGCACAGAATCCTCCCTGAGGCTCATTCAACCCCGCAGCGTCGCTCTGGGGACTCTAGCCCTCTCCATGGCAACAAAGTGCGGCCGAACCAGGCGAGGCCAGTTCGACCGCTGATACAATGATGCGATCTTGTGTCCGAGGCAGCCCGTAGGGCTAGGCGGGGCAAGCCAGTCGCACAGATCGGGCGTCTCAGTCCTCTGCGTCCATCACCTCTAGAATCGAGTACAACAGCTCCAGCAGCGTCCGCTTGACGCTGCCTCGCTCAGTTGCCACGCATGGAACCATCTTGATCGAGTCCGGAATGCGGAGCGCAATACGGAGATCGTCAGGGTGCCACGCGTCTTCGAGGTCTTGTTTATTGGCGGCTACCACGTAGGGAACCGGTGCATAGGACCGAAAGGTGTCCAGAATGCTCCTTGCCTCTCGAAAGGTCTCGGGCCGCACGCTGTCCAGGAGCACTACGAACCCCAACATGCCTTCCGACAGGACCTCCCACATGAAGTCGAATCGACGCTGACCTGGGGTCCCGAACAGATAGAGCACGAGGTCCTCGTCCACCGTGATCCGGCCGAAATCCATAGCGACTGTGGTCTTATCCTTGACACGCTCCTCTGCCCGCGATATCTTCCGGTCTGTCTCTACGACATCAATCTCGCTAATGGTCCGTATGAACTCGGTCTTCCCAGCTGCAAAAGGCCCGGTCACCACGATCTTGACCGTCTGCATTCCTAGAGTTCCCGAATACGGTCAATCAACCTCATTATCACTCCCCGCTTCACGTCAGGGCGCCGCTTCTCCGGCGGCACTGGAACCGGCACACCCGTGGCTTCTTGCCGGGGTTCAGGTACCGGTCGAATGAGCTCCACCAGGCCCGCTTGCAGTAATCCGTACACGATCTTGCGTATCTGGAAATCGCTCATGTTGTTGTACTGCGCGATCTGCTGTATCGTGTTGCGCGGATTGATGAATGAGATCACCCGCCACTCTTCGACGGTCAAGTTGATGTCACGGAGGTTGGCTCGCGGCCGATCCGCAAATCGAAGCGAGGTACCCAGGCTGGGAAGCTCATCCTGCAACCGCTCGAACTCCTCCAAGCGGCGGGTACCCTGCATAATGACGTTCTCAAGGTCGATGGGCACGGTGATGACGCCGCGAACGGCCGGTAGCCCGGACTCGAAATGAAAGAGGCCATCAGTCCAGGTGAAGAGGGGATAGACGTTGTTGAGGATGTATCGCTGCATACACCTGAGCACATCTGCCTGGGTTACATAGCCAGCACTGATCAACAGCAGCCCCAGCTCCTTGTCGCTCCGGGACCCTGCGCGCGTTCTTATTGCGCGGGCCTGCTCGTCGGTGACCATACCCCCCTGACTCAGCGCCTGCGTCAGCTGCCCATCTGACCCGTTCAGCGTGGCGTAAACGAGCTTACCCTCTTGAAAGCATACGTGAGCTCGTTCTCCGCGCCGGTCGATTTTGAGCGTTCCGGTCTTGCGAGCAAGATTGATCAGATTGAGCAATTGGACAACGCTGAAGTCGCGAAGGTTCCCTTTGAGCGCCATAGATGCCTCCTACTGTCAGGGAAGCGCTCCCGTCACGAATGGTCAACTGACGCGATTATACCTTTTCCGCGGGAGCAAGTCAACCAGACCGCCGCCGCTTGCGCTGCCGCTGTGCTTGCATTTGGTCCGGAGCGCGGCTATGATACGCTCGCCCGATGGAGAGCAACGCAGCTCCACATGACCGAACTACTTTTCATTCGACACGCGCAAACCCAGGCCGGGCCCTCCCGCCACTGGCAGGGATGGAGTGACCCACCTCTTACCTCTGCCGGTCGCGTACAGGCACGGGCAATCGCCCACCGCCTGCACCTCGAGACAGGCCGGATAGGAGCCATATACACCAGCCCGCTGCGCCGAGCCTTGGAGACAGCGCAAGCAATTGCCGCAGCGCTCGATCTCCAGCCAGTGCCGATGGGCCAGCTAAAGGAGATCCACTTTGGTGAACTTGAGGGGGTCACGCTACAGGAGATGGAGAGGCGATTCCCTGTGCTGCATACGCGCTGGCAGGACAAGACCGATATGGAATTCCAGTGGCCCGGGGGCGAGCGGCGAGCCGACTTCTTCAGTCGCGCAGCGGAAGCCTGCAACAGAATAGTTGCCCGTCATCCTCACGAGAACGTCGTCGTCGTTGCCCACGGCGGAACCATCCGAGCGTGCCTTGCGCACCTGGTACCGGATCAGGTCAAGAAGTGGTGGACCTATTCCTTGTACAACACCGGACTGACGCACGTCTCCGCCAGAGGAGCTGTCACGCACTTGGTGAAGCTGAACGACGTGAGCCATTTGCGTGACATGGATTGAAGGCGGCCTCACGCTACAACAGGTGGAGAGTTGACCCCTCCGGCGTCTTGGTGACCTCGATGCGAGCGGGAAACGCATCCCGCAACTCGCTGATGTGGGTGATGACCAATATGCGCTTGAAATCCTCCTGAACCGTGTTGATGGCCTCTACCAACCGCTGCCTGCCCTGGTCGTCCTGCGTCCCGAATCCCTCATCGACCACGAGAGTCTGTAGCTGTGCCCCAGCTCTCCGGGCCAGGAGTTTCGACAAGGCGATGCGAATGGCGAAGTTGACACGGAATTGCTCCCCACCGCTGTAGTTCTCGTAGGGGCGGGTGCCCAGCTCATCGGCGATCCGTATCTCGAGAGCCTCCCGAACGTCTCCTGCCTTCGTCTCTCGCTGGGTGTCGAAGCGAACGTGCATCCGCCCGTCCGTCATGCGCGACAGCAAGCGGTTGGCCTCTGTCTCGATCTCTGGAACAGCCGCCTCTATGATCATAGCAGGTACCCCCCGAACACCAAAGGCGGTCCTCAACTCCTCATAGATCCCCTGTTCGGCCTCAAGCGTCCGCTTCCGCCGCAGTCGGTCGTCCCGCTGTTGCTCAAGGGCCACGCACGCCACCAGTCGCTGCTGCGCGGCGCCCAGCCTCTGACGGGCTTCCGCCTCCCTGGCGCGCATCTGGTGCAGCTCCAGCTCGACGGCATTGGCGTTCTCGAGCTCCTTCTCCAGTGCGTCGGCCTCTTGCTTCAGCAGCCCTCGCCGCTCCCGAGCCATCGCGAGCTCGTTCTGCCAGCGCTCGTCGGCCGCGGCCAGCCGCTCCAAGCCAGCCCGCTCCTGCTCAATTCGATCCTGCACCGTATCGAGCTGAGCCTTGCGCTCAGCAAAGACCTGTCCAGCGGCCACCGCGCTGCGGGCCTCCTCGTGGGCCTCCGTATCGTAGCCCAGCTCCTCGGCCTTCAATAGCACAGCCTCAAGCTCGCGCCGTAAACCCAGTGCGAAGTCCTCATCGACCAACCGGGTCGCGAGCGTTGCCCGCTCTGTGCGCCTGGTCTCCAGTTCTGTGGCCGCCTGACGCCCTTGCTCCCGGCGCTCGATCAGTGCTGCCAGCTGCTTCTGCAGCAGCGCCACCTCACGCAGCCCTTCGGCGCTCTCGCGGATCTGATCCTCCAGATCTGATGCCTGCTCGGTGAGTTGGCGCGTGCGGATCTGGTTTGAGCGATAGGTGTCCCCCCGATCCCGTCCATCTGACTCAATCCGATCCAGCACGTCAACCCGGTGCTTCTCCGTGAGCGGCTGCTCGCATAGCGGACACTGGGCATCCGCCTCCCGGAGCACCTCAATCCGTTCCTTCAACGCCCCCATCTCGCGCCGTAGCGCCTCGTTCCACGCCTGTAGCGCCGCCTGTTCCTGAGCGATGTCCGCCAGATCTTCCTTCGCTGCCTCACGACTCTCCGCCAGACGGGCCAGATGCTCAAGCTGAGCCTGCGTCTCGTCGAGCGACTCGATCAGATCAGGAGTCGGTAGCCGCGACTCAAGCTCACCGATCTGAACATCTATCACGTGAAGCCTGGCCTCGAGTTGGTGCCGAGCCAGGGAGATCCCGGACTCTAGCTCTCTACGGCGCTCGTCCAATTCAACCGCTTGGCGCAGTCGCTCCCCCAGCTTCCGCTCCTGCTCAACCGCCTCCCGGTACGCAAGATAGCCGACCTCGATCGCCTCGCGTTGAGCCAGTAGCTGCCCACTCGCATCCAATCGTTTCTGGCGCTCCCCTCGCTCAGCGGCGATAGCAGATAACTCCTGCTCCGCCTGCCTGACCCGTTCCTCGTGCTGCATCATCTGCACCTCGCGGTGCCGGAGCTCCGTTCGGGCAGTCTCGATGCGCTGGTATTCCCGCTGCACGGTCGCGACCGCCTCACTGAGCTCGGCAACCGACGCTTGCGCCGCTGCGAGTTCGTCTTCAAACTCGGAACGCCGACCAACCTCGCTCTCGATCTCCTCCAACCGGAGCCTGTTTGCCTCGGCCTCTCCCTCAAGCGCCCGGTGACGATCCTTTGCCCGCCCCTCGTAGACTGACCAGCGGTCGAGACCCAGAATATCGCCGAGAACACGCTTGCGCTCAGCTGCGGTCTTCACCGTGAACTCGTCTGCCCGGCCTTGCCGAAGGAACGCGGAGTTGAGGAACGTGTCGTAGTCAAGCTTGATCACGTCCTCGATCCTCTGCTGCGTGGCACGAATGCCGCCTTCTGTGAGCGAACGCCAGCGCCCCTCGGTGATGACCTGGAAGTCGAGCACGGAACGACCACGCTTGCCCGCTTTGCGCTGGCGGAGGACGCGGTAGGTCTCGCCCCCAACTGCGAACGTCAGCTCGACCGCCATCTCCTCCTCACCCAGGCGAATCAGGTTGTCGTCCTGACGTGCCCCTACGCGTGAGTTGCCCCACAGTGCCCAAGTTGTGGCGTCAAGCAGCGCTGACTTGCCCGCGCCATTCTCACCAGCCAGACAGGCAATCCGGATGCCGGCGAAGTCCAGCGTGGCCTGGCGGTAGCACATGAAGTTCTTCAACACGAGTTTCTCAGGAACCATGCTCTGCCTATGCCCTACAGCCTATCCTCGAACGCCCTAGCCGGCTGAGGTACCGACCAAGGCAGCACGATTGACTGCCTCGTCGATGGAGCCGAGGTCGCCACCTCCTCCTTCTCCGATGCCACGTCCGCCACGACCGCGCAGGTCGACACCCGTAGAAAGGCCAGGCCCATCGGCCGGACGAAGCGGGCGAGCGCGAGACCAAACACCGTCCTGGCCAGGCAGAAGATGACCATAGCGACGGCATACCACCAAACCCACCAGCAGGAAATGTCCCCGACCCCAGCGGTCAAGCGCCCTGCCGAGGAACGGCGTCACAACGGCCGGCACCCGGGCCAACCGCGGAGATGAGGCTTCCCACCTGCATCGCGGAGGCACGCGGCTCCTTGTCGTAGATGGGCAGCACAAGAGAGAGGACACCGAACCGGAAGGAGACTCAGAAAACCGCCTTCCGGAGCGCATCTAGGGTCGAGCGAGATGTACTCTGCCAACCCAAGCCGCCAGCGTTCAGGCACCCGACACACAGTCCTTCTACACTGGACTCGTTGCTCGCTCGTTCTTGCGCGCCCCCACTTGCTCCAGAAGCTCCTCAGCACTGCGATGGACTGCGTCCCCCATCCCGCCGAGCATGTTCGCCAGCTCGGCTACACGCTCAGCGGTGTCAAGCGTTCTGACCCGCGTCACTGTCCGGTCGCGCCCATCCCGACGCTCGACATGCTTCTCTACGCGCAGATGCACGTCGCCGAAGCCAGCCAATTGCGGCAAGTGCGTCACACAGAGCACCTGGTGCTTCAGGCCGCTCGGTCCCCTCCCCACTGCCAATCCCCACAGTTTCTCTCCTACCGTCCCTGCCACCCGCCCACCGATGCCCTGATCGATCTCGTCAAAGATCAGTGTCGGCGTCTCGTCGGCTCTACAGAGCACAGCCTTGAGGGCTAGCATTAGCCGGGACGTCTCGCCACCAGAAGCGATCTTTGTCATTGCCTTGAGGGGCTCCCCGGGATTCGCCGAGACGAGGAATTCAACACGATCAATGCCCGTGTGGTCGAAAGCCACGCGTGGAGTACCGGTGTCCTCCGCGCGCTCTGTTTCCTCAACTCCGCTGCCAGAGACGCGCCACCCGAGCACCGGCTCCGGGGCGGAGACCGGCACACCGTCGGGAGCCGGACGCCAAATAAACGCCATCCCAAACTGCGCCCCGTCCATGCTGAGATGGACCAGTTCCTCCTCGATTCCCTGCGCTAACAGCTTAGCAGCGTCTCGACGACGTTCCGAAAGCTCAACGGCATGCTTGCTCAGGGCTTCCAGCAGCCGCACCTCGGCCGCCTCCAGCTCGACGATGCGCTCGTCGCTATGCGTGATGGCATCGAGCTCGCGCCGGGCGCCCTCCGCATAAGACACGACGTCTTCGATTGTCTCGCCATACTTACGCTTCAGGCGCCCCAAGAGAGAAAGCCTGTCCTCCACCTCCTGAAGCCGTTCAGGATCGTAGTGGATCTGTTCTTGGTAGGCCAGCAGCTCACGTACCAACTCCTCGATCCGGAAACTGATGCCCTCCGCGCTCTGCAGCATCGATCCCAGCGAGCCATCCACTCGCGATCCCTCAGCCAGCGCCCGCAGCGCGGTGCCAAGGGAGTCCACCGCACTCGGCCCCTGTGACTCGCCCTCGGTCAAAGCGAAAACGGCCTCTTGTACCAGTTGGGTCAGCCGTTGGGCGTTCGCCAGCCGCGGTCGCTCCTCCCGCAGTGCCTTCTCCTCGCCTGGCACGACCGCCGCGGACTCGATCTCATCAATCT
>JASFVG010000136.1:0-10657 GCA_050049955.1 Anaerolineae bacterium
TTGATCGTGTAGTGTGTGTTGTGGTCCGTGGTCCAGAGTTCCACGTGGGTGAGTGTGCTGTCGCGCTGCGCGGTGAAGACGTTCGTCATCCAGGCAGAGGTGTCTCCGTAGCCAAAGCTTCCGACGAGCCCAGCCTCATCCCAATAGAGAAGCTCGGCGTGTGAATCCTGGGCCTCGTAGGTCAGGTAGGCGATCTCCGTCATGCAGCTGGAATCGTACGCGAGCCAGAACGTTCCGTCATTCCCCCACTCCGCCCCCCAGCTGTTCTTGACAAGCCAGGCCCCCTCGCCGGGGGTCTCAGAGTGCGGCACGTGGTCGTCCCAGCCGATAATCGAGACCAGGTGATTGGCGAAACCGACCTCCGTCGGGCACCCTACGTAGTCGTAGACGGTGAAGTATGGCTCTCCTGTGGTATAGGCGTGCTCGCTCGCCCAGAAGAAGGCCATTGTCGTCGGCCCGTGCTCGTGGACTGCCTGCTTGATGAGATCGGTGGCGCCCTGGTCCCCCGTCACGAACCGATACCCATTGACCCGCTTCACCACGGGGCAGGTGTCGCAGCCGGGGCAGGTGCTGTCACACATGAGGGCGTTGGGGTCGTATGGATTGCAGGATTCGAGGCTGGCGCCCTTGCGAATGAAGGACTCGCTGGCCAGCCAGCTCCATCCGCCGGCGAGACAGGGATCGTCGGCATCATCATAGTAGTAGGTCCAAGCGGGATCGACGCATAGCGCCGCACTCTGCTCCGAGAAGTCGTACCCGATGCCCTCTGCCATCAGAACGGCCGACTCAAGGGCGGATGTCGTGCCAAAGGCCCAGCAGGTTCCGCAGCCATCCTGCTGTTTGACCGCCGTCACCATGCCGTCGTCGCGCCAGTCGAAGGCGGATGGAAGGGGTTCGCCTGTCTGCACCAACGGGAGATCACGGTCAAGGTGGCGCAGGTCGAGGGGCGGGGCGACGTAACCCGGGGCAAAGGGGGTCGTTCCGGCCCTGGGCCCCCAAGTTACCCCGGGCGCGCGAGCGGACTGGCTCCCACTGCGCCCGTGGGCTAGCGGTCCAGGAGCGGGGGGGGTGCCGGGCGGGAGGCGGTCCCCAGGCTGGCCATACATCCCACCCTGCTGGCCTGGCTGGCCTGGTTGCCAGGTGGAAATCGCTGGACCTGCGGCGGAGGAGACCCGATCGGGCCGCGAGGGAGCAGCCGTCGTTGGCGCCTCCGCCACGAAGGTCGCAACGATCAGGATGGTCAGGGCTGCTAATCTGACTGGCGACCCGATCCGGTTTCGGGCACGGGTCACCATGGCACCTCCAGCTGATGATTTCGTCGTTGTGCACGATGCGGTGTCGATTGTGCCACCTTGAGAGCATTATGGCATAGACTCTCACGCCTGTCCAGACAGGCGGCAGGTGGCACCGGCAGGCTGGTTACCCAACAAGCACTATCGGGTTGCCGAGTTGACATACAGCCTTTTCTGTGATAGAATCGATGAGTAATGGATGTCGGCCCACGGGAGGGCTGCAGATCTCAGTCGGCAGCAACAAGAACGGGTAGCGCTGGTTCGTGCGACACCACGGCCGGGGAGACTTGACGCGAGCACGTAAGCCTTGTATGGTGAAACCCTCCCGGTAAGCGCGCTGTGCTCACCTGTAGCAGCAGATGTCTATGGCCTCTGAACGGGGGCAGTCGCTTCTTCTGCCGGATTCGGCAAGGCCTCGTTCGATGGAAAGTGCATCGCCTAGGGAGACAGGGAGATCGATATGACCGAGAGATGTGCTTTTGGAAGGTGGCTGTTGGCGGAGCTCGCGAGCAGGCGTTGGTCTATGCGTGAGCTAGCGCGACAGACCGGGGTGAGCGAATCCACGATCTCCAGGATCATCAGCGGCAAGCGGAATCCGAGTTCTCGCCTATGTCGGAGAATGGCCAAGGCGCTTCACGTCCCACCAGTGACAATCTTCCGTGAGGCCGGCCTGCTGCCGGATTCCGACGAGGAAGCGCCAGGAGTCCGGGAGGCGCTCTATCTGTTTCGCGAGCTTCCGAGGGGCGAGCAACGCCGCATTCTGCTCATCATGCGGGCGCTGTTGGAAGAGCAGGAGCAGCTTGGTGTGGCATCTGGTTGACTTCCTCGTCTGCTGGATGCTTCTCGGCCCGGAGGTCCGGCTGCTGATCCTGAGCGAGCTTCGAACCAGGCACCGCCCAAGGTTGTGGCGGCATGCGCGTGGGGAAGTGTTGCTTATAGGCGCGTAATCGCAAACCCTGGTGTTGTTGGAGCATATGCCCACGCTAGTTGACACCAAGGGTCGTTTCCAGGTCGATCGGCTGCTGAGCAACCTGCGTTGGCTTTTGCTCCTGGGTGCGTCCCTGCTCTTGTTCTTTGAGGCCTTCGCCAGGGGCCAGGGCACCATAGAAGTCGCCTACCTGCTCCCACGGCTGTTGCTCGTCGTCGTTGCTGTCCTGTATAACCTCGCCGTCATCATCGTTCTCGCGCGTGGCCCGGTCTCGCACCTCTTCCCGGCTATCACGCTGGTCCTTGACACAGTTCTAATCATCGGCCTCGTCCTGACTTCAGGGGGTATGGCCAGCCTGCTGCTCGTGTTTGGCCTCTTTCCTGTCCTCACGGCGGCGCTCCGCTTTCACCAACCCACTAGCTTGCTTGCCTCCCTGATCGTGACCGCTGGCCTGGGGGGTGTGTTATTCTCCGCTACGCCTCGCAGTTCGTGGACCGGGCCCAATTCCCTGTTTGCCCTGGTGCTAGCATTGGCGATGGCAGCTGTGGTAGGCAGCGTGTTGAACATGCGGCTCCGCGCGGTCTCTGAGCGGAACAGGCAGCAGGAGATTGACGCCGAGCGTCGGAAACTCCACGCGGCGCGCGAGCAATCGCGGCTGACCTCTGAGCTTGCGAGCACACTCAGCGCGACCCTGAAGTACGATACAGTGCTGGATGCCGTGCTTGAGATCGCCGAGAAGGGGCTGAAGGAGCTTGGTCGGGATGATGCCGTTCAAGTGGGTGCTGTACTACTGTTTGCAGGGGAGGAGCTCAGAATGGCCGAGGCGAGGCACGTGGCTCCTCAGGACTGGAAAGCCAGGTTCCCGGCGGAGAGAGGCGCGCTGGCTGAGGCTCTAGACAAAGCTGAGCCTGTCGTCATTAGCGAGCCCGGCGAAGATCCTGAACTGGGCCGCCTGGAGAGCATCGGGCTGTGCAGGGAGGCAATCGTCGTGCCGTTGCGGGCCGGCTTCGAGAGCTTTGGCGTGGTGGTTTTCGGGAGCGCGCAGCCGGGCTTGTACACCAAAGAACTGGAGAACCTGTTCGCCGCGATCTGCAACCAAGCCATTGTTGCCCTGCAGAACGCTCGGCTCTACCAGGACCTGCGGGAGGAGAAAGAACGCATTGTGGCTGTAGAGGAGGATGCTAGGAAGAAGCTGGCTCGCAGCCTCCACGATGGGCCGACGCAGAGTATCGCGTCCATCGCCATGCGGGTCAACTATGTCCAAAGCCTTTTGGAGAGCGACAGCGATTCACAGCAGATCGCTGAGGAACTCCGGCAGGTTGAGGTCCTCGCGCGCGAGACAACGAGCCAGATTCGCCACATGTTGTTCACGTTGCGACCGCTCATACTGGAGACCCAGGGACTCACGGCCGCGCTGGAGCACTACGTCCGCAGACTCAGCGAGGTGAGCAGCACAGTGGTGCATCTGGAGACGGACGAGGGCGCTGAAGACGCCCTGGCAAGGGAGAAGCAGGGCATTGTCTTCTACATCATCGAGGAGGCGATCAGCAACGCGTGCAAGCACTCGCAGGCCAATCAGGTTTGGGTACGTTTGAAGCGCCAGGATGATGAGACCCTCATCGCCGAGGTTGAGGACAATGGCGCCGGGTTCGATGTCGGCGAAGTGGAGATGGGCTACGACCAGCGGGGTAGCCTGGGCCTGATCACCATGCGGGAGCGGGCTGAGCTCGCCGGCGGCGAGCTCGCGATTGCGTCATCTCCAGACCAGGGGACGAAGGTCAGGTTGGTCATCCGACCTCAGGGGACGTTCTAAGTGACTGGCTCTGCCCTGGCGTCAAGCGACGGCTGGCTATGGCTCGGGGGATCTCTGCTGCTGGCCGGTCTGTGGACAAACCTGGCGTGGCTCTATTCCCCGTGGGCCAAGGCCGGACGAGTGCCTGAGGACACCACGAGCCTCGCGGAGAGAACCATCGTTCAGCTTGTCAGCTGGCGCTTCTCACCAATGCTGCTCGGATCGCTCAGGCTACTCTACTTCATCGGGCTCCCTTTCGCCGCGCTCTTCTGGGGACACGATGCTATCGTCGCCCGCTTCCTGGGCCTCCAACGGCTCCTTCTACCCACGCACGCCGGTTTGGAGGGTAGCAGGTCAATGCAGGCCAACTGGGGCGATTGGGGGTCCGACATCGGCTGGGCCGCCACCGTATTCCTGACTGCATGCGCCGTGCTCATGGCCGCGGGGTGGGCCCGACGGCGGGCCCTCGGAACCGGAGTGTCACGCCCGAAGCGCATAGCGATTTGGGGCGATCTGCGGGAGGCCCTGTACCACGAAATGCACTGGGCCTTCTATCGCAGCATCCCGATTGCGGGCCTCGGGCTCTACTGGGGAAGCTGGGCGGGGCTGCTGCTTGCATCTCTGGAGGCGCTCGCCAACCCCGGATGGCGGAGAGAAATGCTCTCAGTGGAGCGATCAGCGGCGCTGCTACTTCGGGCTGCGCTCGCGGTCGTCAGCTGCCTGCTGTTCCTGCGTACTCAAAATCTCTGGTTGGCCGTACCCCTCCATTGGGGCGTGGCCCTGAGCGTTCGCCGGCTCTACCCAGGACAACCCGGTGGGCAGCTGGCGGGTGCTGACACTGGACCTTGAACGACACCTCGTCCAACAGCCCAACGGGGGATTGCCTGATCCAGCGGGGGGCAGGTGGGCCCGGCCCTAGGGAAGGGCCAGCGCCAACACAATCAGTACGGTCAGCATCACTGCAGCTATGATCGCGATTCGTTTGAGATCCGCGGTTACGTAGCGATATTCCTCAGCCAGGTCAAATGCCTCTGGTTGGGCTGGACCGGCGTCCCCTTTCTCGACGGGAACGAGCCTCTCTGCGCCTGGTTGCCTGAGCTGCGCCTCTGAAAGGCGGATGTCCTTGTCCCTCTTTCGTGATCCTCTCTTGGCCAAGCTTCCCCTCCTCTAGGGCTCCAACGTGCCGATGACGACAATGCGGTGCGTGTCGATACCGTACGGATAGCAGGAGACGAGGGTGAGCACCGGGGAGGATGTGGGCTCCAGCACGCTGACCTCCGTGGGCTCGATGATGCGCTTCTGCGTCGCCACGTATCGATGCACCTGGGTCGCGGTGTGGACCAGGATCTCGGCGTCGAGGCTCAGGTCAGGTAGATCCTTGAATACCTCTCCGAAGATGTCGTTATGGGCTGAGATGACGCAGTTGCCGCGCTCGCCCGGGTTTGCGCTGCCGACGTGATGGCCCGCTCCCCGCTTCAACGTCTCCCAATCGTCTCCTTCGACAACGGGTGCGTCCACACCGATAGACGGAATCTGGATTCGAACGGCCTGCTCCGGCCCGCGGGTCGGGGCCGGTAGCGGGGTGATGTCGCTGACGAGACTGCGCAGATGGGCCGGAATCTCCGCCGGTGCTGGACCGCCCGGGGAATCCGGAGGTGTGTGGCCTCCTGGAAGCACGACGTGGATCGGAGGCGTCGGAGTGGGCGTTGGCCACTCGCGGGCTAGGCTGGAAGTCTTGTTCATCTCACGCAGAGTGGCCAGCGAGCTGATCAGGACAATGACCAGCGCCGTCAAGACTCCCAGCTCAACCACCAGCAGACTCTTGTCGCGCAGCCAGTCCCACTGGAGTCTCCATCCACGCCAGCCTCGCCCTAGGCGCCATTCAAGTCTCGCGGCCCCGTCTTCCTTTTCGCCGGGCTCGATAACCGGGCGAGAGCGATAGTGTGCTGTCGCGCCCGTATCTCGAAAGCGTTCATCCAGCCTTGGAGGCGCCGCAGGGGATGGGGCGCTTGCCTTCGCCGCGTTCAAAGGGTTCAGCGATTCGGAGTGGTTGTCACGCTTGCGCAAGCGCTCCAATCGCGCCTCCCGCTTGCGGATGCGAAGGATGTCCTCCAGTTCTTCAATCGAGAGGTTTTCAACCAGGCGTCGGTCCTTCATTCTACCTCGATCTATCGAGAGCCCACCTAAGGCCCTTCAGCGCGTACTCTCCCGCATGCTTCGGGCTGTCATACGAACGCACGGTGGCCGGACGCCCGACCCGCCAACGGAGCCTGAGTAGCTTGTCGGACAAGGCCCTGATAGCAGTCGCTCCCGCCGGGCTCGTGGCCACTCCTTG
Organism: Anaerolineae bacterium; assembly: GCA_050049955.1. Lineage (GTDB taxonomy): Bacteria > Chloroflexota > Anaerolineae > B4-G1 > B4-G1 > SKLM01. Next base: position 6,348 of record JASFVG010000136.1, read on the forward strand.
GGGCTGCCGTAGCTGTCTTCAGCCGAGCGTCAGCCCTGATGCCCATTAACGCCAGCCACCGCAAACACCTCGCGCTCAAAGAACCACCGGAAGGGCGGCCAGTTGAACAGGACGTGGCGGGCAATCTGAAAGAGGATGCCCTCATCTCGGTCCTGTGGAGGTGTGTCCAGCCACACCTGTGCCCGGAATCGTGCACGAATCAGGGCCTTCCTAAGACTGAGCGGACTCTGCTCGTTCACGTGAACATCGAGGTTCGCCGGAATGATGGCACGCGGATTCCTGGGGTAGCCCCTTCCTTCACCCGTGAGGGTGCGAACGAATCGTACCACAGGGTAGGCGAAGCGGTTGTACCAGGCATTGGGCGCCGTATGGATGATCAGTCGACCCTCCGGTTGCAGCACCCGCCGTACCTCGGCCAAGGCGCGTTGCAGCTCCCAAGGCTGCAGATGCTCAACCAGGTCGAACATGAGTACTCTGTCAAACAGGGTGCTTGGGAATGGTAGCAGCTTGGCATCCGCCACGGTGACACGGGACCCACCTTCGTGCTTCGTCAGATTGCCAGCAATGCGGACGGCAACCGGGGAATAGTCAATCCCGTACGCTTGGGCCCCGAGCCTGGCACAGTGGCTCAGGATCTCCCCGCGACCACACCCAATGTCCAGCACCATCATTCCCGGGATCACTTCGGCCGTCAAGAAGGCCTGTTCGAGCCGTCTTGAGAGGTGCTGACCCTCGGTACGCACGAACTCCTGGTAGCCTTCGCAGGCGCTCAGATAGTAGGTCTCGTCGTAGTAGTGAGCGCTGACCGGCTTCTGGTGACGCTCCTTGTCCAATTGCACCTCGAATGGCAGTCGTCAATCGCTGTCCGTCGCGGCGGTCAGGATTATAGTTGACTGCCCTGGCTGCGTCAAGCGACGCGTGCTGGGGCGTTACATCGCCTTAACTCGAATCCGTTTGGACTATGAGGGCGCACACGGGTGGGTGGATGGGAGCCCCGACAGGCACCGCCGGCAAGTGAACTAGGGAGAAGGGGTGGTCGGTGGGGTTGGGCTGCGTGCGGGGGCAAACCAGAAAAAGGAGCGCGCTCTACTGGGGGAGCCAGCCTGCACGTACGATTCTTCCCCGGCTGCCCGTACGACCTGCACCTGCCAAAGGAACCCGGGCGCGTCTGGCCCTGCACTCTCTAGCAGGTCGAGCGGGACGCGCCAGGCCGTGGCACGTGTCCGCACGGTGCTTGAGACGACGCCTCCAGAGGGCTGCCACAAGGAGAGCTGATACCACTCGTCCTCCTGCAAGAGGCTCACCGAGGCCCACTGCAAGAGAATTGGGGCCTCGCCCTCGGTGAAGGCCATGCCGTCGATGGGATACAGAAGTGGGGGTGGCGCGTAGCTCGTCCAGGGCGTTGACGTAACGATGGGAATCGCCGTCGGAGAAGGGCTCGGCGTGGGCGTCGGCTGAGGGATGACAAGCGACTGGCCGATGCGGATTGTCTCGTCTCCGGGGACCAGATCGTTGGCTGTCTGCAGGAGGGCTAGGGGAACGCCGTATGCTTCAGCGATCGAGATCAGCGTCTCGCCTGGCTTCACAACGTGGACCGAGAACATACCTGGTTCCGCGAAGGCACCTGGCGGCAGCTCACCGGGCGCAAGCGTTGCCGCCGGGATGAGCAGCACTTCGCCTGCCCTGATTAGCTCTGGACTCAGTTCCGGATTGAGAGCGAGGATCTCTTCGAGGGTGATGCCGTATTCCTCCGCGATGTCGCTCAGCGTCTCGCCCTGCTGGACGTTGTGGGCGCGGGGCGGCAGCGGCGTCGGGGTCAACGTGGGCACTAGTGTTCTGGTGGGCGTAGGGCTGGTAGTGGGTGTCGCTGTAGGCGCCGAGGTAACAGCCGGCATCGTGGGCACAGCCTCAGGTTCGACGCCCAACATACTGTACAGGCCGTAACCGCCGCCGGCCAGGATGGCTATACCCAGGAGCACGGCGATCACTGATCCGACCCAGCCCGGGACGCGTCTCCTCTTCTCCTCTGGTTCTGGCGGCTCTTCCTCCCCGTCGAGGGAGGTTCCACACATCAAGCATTCCGACGCCTTGTCAGCGACTTGAAGACCACAGGCGGGACAACGACGAGGTTCTCGGGACGCAGCTGAGATGTCGGGTTCTTCACTCATGATTCCGAATCGACGCGAGGAATCATAGCATAGTTGAGTGAAAAGACAAACACCCCGGGCCTGCGATTCCTTGTGCTCCGTCTCTCTCGTACGTGCCCCTGATCCAGCTATACCGTGGGCTCGGGTTACCAACGACACCCGGGCAGCCGTGCTCACGGCCCTCCTACTGGACCCGGTCCCGGACAGCCTGGCAGCGCACAACGACATCGTAGCGGGCATCCGTCTGGCGTGGGCGTTTGCGTCTCCCGTTGGAGACAGTAGAATGGGACGATCGCCATGTGCCAGCGGTGCAGAGCGGTGCCGCATATGTGGTCGCGCCTGCGGGGACAGAAGGTCGCTGGGATTCTAGCCGATATTGAGGGAGGGAGATCTGCTATGAAGGACACCATCACCCGGGACGAAGCCTGGGCACTGATCCAGGAGTTCGGCTGCTCGGATAACCACCGCTACCACATGCTCGCCGTCGAGGCCGCAATGCGGGCCTACGCCGAGCATTTCGACGAGGACCCGGACCTATGGGGTGCGGTCGGCCTGGTCCATGACTTCGACTACGACGCGTTCCCCGATGACCACCCCTACAGTGGCGGGCGGATTCTCCAGGAACGTGGGTACTCCGACGAGATCGTCAACGCCGTGTTGGCCCATGGTTGGACCAATGTGCCTCGAGAGACCGATATGGCCAGGGCGCTGTACGCAGTTGATGAACTGACCGGCCTGATTGTCGCTGTCGCGGTTGTTCGCCCGTCGAAGGACATCCGCGATGTCAAGGTGAAGTCGGTGCGGAAGAAGTGGAAGGATAAGGCTTTCGCGGCGGCCATCGACCGCGGGAAGATCGCCGAAGCTGCCGAGGACCTGGGTGTCGACCTTTGGGATCACGTCGGACGGGTCCTGAGCGCGATGCAGGCTGTCGCCGGTGAGATTGGCCTCGACGGACGGCTCGCAGTCTAGAGAGCTGGGCGTTCTCAGCTTTACAGAGCGGGAAAACGTGCTATACTGGGACCAACGCATTGACTATTGGGTCGGTTTCTTCGCCCGCTCGGGGAACCCTGGGGTCTCGTCGGTCGGCGGGTGAAGTGGGCTTGGGCGCACTGGACGGGCGCGTTGGGTCACCGAGCACGTTCCAGCCCCGAGGTTGATGCTAGGCGCTTTGGTCGTTGCCTTCGACAGGCTGCGACTAGGCACCGAAGGGGATACAGGGACGGGTGAGCGTGCCCATGTAGTTCTCAAGTGATCTGGACCTGCTGTGGCGGTCAAGAAGGGCGATTGACTAGGGAGACAACGGGCTATGGGTACCTTCCTTAGCACCGGAGCAGGGGCCATCGTCCTGCTGCTTCTTAGCATATCGGTCCTTGTCGGGCTCACTATTCTGCGTCGCCGCGGGGGGCTGGAGCTCCAGGTTCGGGAGCTGGCTGCCTTTGAGACTCTGCAGCAAGAGCTGGGTCAGGCAACCGAGAGTGGAAAGCCCATACACCTGGCCTTGGGTAGCGGATCCCTCGGCAGTGGCGACACCATCACCTCCCTGGCAGGGCTCCAGATGCTAGAAGGGCTGGTGGACGCAGCCGTATCGTATGACGTCCCCCCGATCATCACCGTCGGCGACCCTACCCTCTTGCCATTGGCGCAGGATATGCTCCGGCGAGCCTACGAGCGGAGACAGATCCCCGAGCTGTATTCCCCCACCAACGTCCGTTTTGTGGCACCGTCCTCCCTGGCCTATGCCGCCGGGGCTATCGCAACAGGGGCTCCGGAGGACTTCGCAGCTACTGTGACGGTGGGGGCTTTCGGTTCGGAGGTGTCGCTCCTGGCCGAAGCGAGTGACCGAAGGATGTCCCCTCAGCTTGCGGCTGTCGACAGTGTTCAAGCGATTGGCGCCCTCTACCCTGCTGTCGATCGCCTGGCTGTCGGGGAGGAGCTCTACGCAGTGGGGGCCCAAGTCACTGGAGAGCAGAGATACGTCACCAGTCTGATTGCTCAGGACATCCTGCGAGTTACTGTGGTCGCGGCCATCCTGGTCGGGGCGGTGGTAGCATTGGTCGGCGGATAGCGGGAAAACGCAGCTGGTTCGCCAGGGGCATTGAGCGGCACAGGGTCAAGTAGCGCAATGGGAAGCATCATCAGGAAGTGGATACCGATCACAATAGC